>VGLH01000073.1 GCA_016866785.1 Candidatus Poribacteria bacterium | reverse complement strand
AGACATCAGCCATGCGATGGAAGGAACCAGTCCTTGCTCCAACGCCAAAGCGCTCAACCGTTTCTTGGACGAGGTGGAACCTTGGATGCCTTTGCTTCGCCTCTTTGCCAAGAACGTCTCCTACAAGGGAACCACGCGCGTGCATCTGGCGGGACGCTGGAAGCAGGGATACAAGGAACCTCTTGGGTTATCACGTCGTTGGAGCCGGAGAAGGGTCTCGAACTCTACGAGAAGCGCAGGAAGAGAAGCGCATGAAGATCGAGGAGAGTTTCAAAGACCTGAAGTCGCTTCTGCACCTGGACAGACTGATGAACAAGAGCCGGGAGCGGATGGAGAAGACGATCGCCTTGACGCTCATCGCCTACGCGTTGGGCTACTTGTACGCGTTGGGCTACTTGGTGGGCGAAGCGGCGCGGGATGCTCTCTACGCGAAAAACACAGGAGTCCTACTCCCCGCTCTTCGTCCTCCTGAAACATCGGATCCCTCGCGCGCCAACGGATTCACGCTCGCCGTCGGATCGAGATTAGCCGTCATCGGATCCCTCGCGCGCACAAACGGACGCAGAACATCCGTCGCGACGCCTATCAACGGTGGATACTCCTCGTCGCGCCTACTGTCCCAACTTAGCGGAGCAGGTCAATTCATGAACCTCATCAGCACGAGCCGAGGGACCTGCGTCGGCGTTCGACGCCGTGCGCTTCCGCCTCGAGATTCTACCTGTCCGGTTCAAGCAGAACCTTGATCGAGTCGGCACCCGAGCGTACCAGCTCGATACCTTCCACGTACGAACCGAGCGGGAGCCGGTGCGTCACGATCTTCGAGGCGTCGATCCTGCCGCGCGCGAGCATGTCGATGGCAATGGGATAACAGTAGGGCCCCAAGTGCGACCCGTGGATGTTGAGCTCTTTCGTGTCGCCGATGATCGTCCAGTCGACCGTGACGGGCTCGCGCATCACACTGAACTCGACGAACGTCCCCAGCTTGCGCAGCATGAGAAGTCCCTGACGAACCGCCGCCGGGTGCCCGGTCGCCTCGATATACACGTCGCACCCGTATCCCTCGGTCATGTCGAGCACCCGCTGGACGGCGCCGTCGGTGGACGGATTCACCGTCTCGTCCGCTCCGAGAGCCTGCGCGACTTCGAGCCGACGGTCGCTCAGGTCGACGGCGACCAGACGCGCCGGGCTCTTCAGACGCGCCGCAGCGACCATACCGAGACCCAGCGGACCCATACCGGCGATCACGACGGTATCGCCCAATGCGATCTCCCCGCGCTCGACGGCGTGGATCGAACACGCCAGGGGCTCGATCAGCGCCGCCTGCCACGACGGGATCGAATCGGGAACGCGGTACACGCGAGCGTTCTCCGGGAACGCCATCCGCCTCGTCCATCCGCCGTGCACCGACTTTCGGAAGCCGAAGATGTCGTGCACCTGGCACATCCAATACTGCCCGCGTTGGCAGTACCGACACGCGCCGCAGGGCACGATCTGCTCCGCGATGGCGGTGTCACCGACAGCCAGCCCGTGGCGGCTCGCAGCGCCGTCTCCGAGCTCGACGACGGTTCCAATGAACTCGTGCCCCGGCACGACGGGTCCCTGGACGTATCCGGCACGGTCCTCATCTCCCCAGAACAGGGGAGCTCCGGTGAAGCACTTGACGTCGCTCGCGCAGATGCCGCACGCCGACACATCGATCACCACCTCACCCGGTCCGGCAGCAGGAACCGAAACGTCCTCCCATCGGTAGTCGAAGGGCCCGTGGCACACGACGGCGGGTTGCTGGTTCGCTGGCATGTCGTGCTCCCGATCAGGCGTGGTTCAGGGACCAGTCGAACGGCGCGTAGATGACCCGAACCTCGAGAAGGTTCTGACGCAGGTATCCCTGCCCCTCATCGGGAGCCAGGCAGAGCAACACGAAGCGCAGAACGTCCGCCTCGGATTCGCCGAAGTCGCGGTGGAACCAACGAAAGACCGCTGGCAGCGTGACTTCCGCCCGGTCGTGGTCGATCACGACGCGCGATCTCACGAATGCGCGCGCTGCGTCTTCGAGCTGCTCCTCGATCCGTTCCGGCTCGTACATCGCCAGCGAGGGACACGATCTGGCGCCGAAGACGAGAGCGAAGTGGATGCGCGGATCACACTCGCCCATGGCGAACGCGCGACGCGGATCTCGGACCGAGAAGGGGCGCGGCAGCAGCGGGTGTTTCCAGCGGTTCGCTCGAAGAACCCCATGCTGGATCTGATCCATCGAGAAGAGCAGGCCACCGATGTCGTAGGCGGAGCGGAAGAACCCGCGGACCTCGCGCACCGATCTAACAATCTGTCGCTCGATGATGCTGTGGATTGCCAGGCAGTTGTGCAGGTTGACCCAGAACGCCGTGCGCGATTCCCAGTCGCCGAGCGTGTCCAATCCAAACACTCGCAGCGCTCGGACAGCGCGTTCGAGCTGCCGGAGCTCGTCCGAATCGGGCAGGCGTCCATAGTCGATCGATCCACTCTCGTCGACGACGTCGGACACGATCCGCTGCGCCGCAGCGTGCAACCCGCCGACGATGTCCTCGGGCACATCCCCCAGGGGCCCGGCGTTCAGAACGTCCGATGCCATCAGACTCCCTCTCGCGTCAGTGCGCGATCTCGACTGCGCGAACCTCGTTGGTCTGCGGCGACCAGATGCCGTAGGAGAACCCAGGGGTCGTCGAGTAGCCACCGTGCCGTCCGGTTCTGTCGAGTGCGACCACCGCCGCCGCGATCTCGCGGTACTTGGCGTTTTTGGCGATCATCCGCAGGATCGCCTCCCGACACGCGGCGTCCGGGTCGGCTCCGTGCCTCATATTCTCCACAACGAGGAACGACAAGCAGAACTTCATGATCTCCTCGCCGAGACCCGTCGCCGACGCCCCTCCGACCGCGTTGTCGACGTAGAGTCCCGAACCCAGGAGCGGCGAATCACCAACGCGTCCTGGCTCTTTGTAGCCGACGCCGCTGGTGGAGCATCCGACGGCGAGGTCGCCCTTGGCGTCCATCGCGACCAGACCGATCGTGTCGTGCGAGTCGGCGGGTATCTTGTCGTCCTGCTTCGCGCGCCACGCCACCCATTGGGCTCGCATCTCGTTCGTCAACGTCGGTTCCTCGACAAACCCTTGGGAACGTGCGAAAGCGCGAGCTCCTTCACCGACGAGGAACACGTGTCGTGACCGCGTCATGACACGCCGGGCGACGCTGATCGGCGAGCGGAACCCCTCCAATGCGGCGACGCCGCCTGCATCGTGAGTGACGCCGTCCATGATCGCCGCGTCGAGCTGGACGATTCCGTCGGAGTTGGGAACCCCGCCGTAGCCGACGGAGTGCTCGCTGGGGTCGAGCTCCACGAGACGAATCCCCGCCTCGACGGCGTCCAACGGCGAGCCGCCCTGGAAGAGCACGCGTCCGGCTTCGGCTGTAGCCTGCTTCCCAAACTGCCATGTGGCGACGGCGATCGGTTCGATCATGCAGCGGAGCCCTTCCCGCTGAACAGGTCGGCGGCGATCCGGGCGATCAGCACGACCGCCCCGGATGCGTGGAAGACGGGGTCGAACATGTCGATGGGACGCGTGAGCGTGCCAGCCATCAGCATCCGCGCCTTCTCGACGACATGCGGCGTGCGCCCGAATGGCGCGACGGCGAGCAGCACGGCGAAGGGAACGGCGACTCGGTACGGTACTCGGCGCACGGCTTCAAGCATCGCCTGCCTCCGCCGCGAGCGACGCGCGCGCCTCGTAGTCCTCGCGCGACGGACTGAAGATGTCGAGGGCAAGCGCCGGTGCGCCCAGCGCGCGTGCGCTGTGCGTCACGTTCGCAGGCACATGCCACACATCCCCGGAACGCACGATTCGACTCTCGCCGTCGATGACGAGCTCGAACTCCCCGTCGAGCACGGTTCCCATCTGCTCATGGGGATGTGAGTGCTCCGGAACCATTCCGTCCGGCGCGAAGGAGACGAACGACACCATCATCCGCTCCCCCCAGGTGACCTGCAGCCGGATGCCGTCCGATAGAGAGAACGATGCCAGGTCGGCGCGGTTCACAAATGGCATGCTGGAGAGTCCTCGGGTTCCGAATGAGCCAGACGCGAGTGTATGCGAGCCATGGCGACCAGGCAACCTGCCGAACGCCCATGCGCCTGGGTGGGGCTCCACTCATCGCGGCGTGGAGCGACTCGTGGACGCGGATGGTTCGTGATGCCAGCCCCCGGTGTGCGCCGAGACGTCGTTCCCATGCCGTTCGCGGTGCGCTAGACTTGCGGCGCGCGAACTGAAGGGCATTCCGTGTCGTATCTCTGGTACTGGACCTCGGGCGGTTGGGACTTCGAGCAATGGCGAAGCCGGAGCGCATGGCGACCGGTCTCGACTCCGCAGTCGGGCTCTGACGAGCTCGTTCCGCTCGCTGGGCGCGCGAGCGCTGCCGACTGGGAGCGCGCCCGCGCCTACTGGTCATCGGTCGTCAACGAAGTGCTGGGCGACGTGACCGACGTTCCGCCTCGGACGGCTGGTTTCGACCTGATCGAGTCGGGATCGGCGACAGGCTACCGGATGCGGCGCGTGCGATTTGCCCTGACGGAGGACGAGTCCGGGTACGCGTGGCTCCTCGTGCCAAACGGGCTCGACGCTCCGAGTCCGGCAGTCATCGCGCTGCACCAGACCGTGCCGCAGGGCAAGGATGAGCCCGTGGGGCTGAGTGGCGATCCCGACCTCGCATACGCCTGCGAGCTCGTCGAGCGCGGGTTCGTCGTCGTCGCGCCGGACGCCATCGGATTCGGGGAGCGACGAGCAGATCATCCGCACGCGCGTTACCGGCACGCCGACAAGTTCTTCGCCGCTCACCCGACCGGTTCGGTCATGGCGAAGATGGTCTACGATGTGAGCCGCCTCATCGACGCGATGGAGACGCTTCCCGAGGTCGATGCGACGCGTATCGGCTGCATCGGACATTCCCATGGCGGCTACGGGACGTTGTACGCGATGGTCGGCGAGCCGCGCATCCGCGCGGGCGTGGTGAGTTGCGGCATCACGGCGTTCCGCACCGATCCGACGCCTGAGCGTTGGTGGCGGCGGACGGCCCTGATCCCGCGTCTGGGCTACTACGAGGACGACATCCGTCAGACGCCGTTCGACTTCCATCATCTCGTCGCTTTGATCGCTCCGCGACCACTGATGGTGTCGGCTGCCCTGAATGACGCCATCTTTCCCAACACCGCCAACATCCCGCATCTGCTCGACCTCGCCGGTGGGGTCTACGCAGGCTACGGAGCCGCGAACTCCCTGCGTCAATGGGTGTTCCGCGGCGATCACCGATTCCCTCGCGCGGCGCGCACGCGCGCGTACCGCATGCTGACGGAAGCGCTCCGTCGATAGGAGACCGCCGTGAAGAAACAAGGCGTGTTCGTGTCGGAACCGAACCCAGCGACGCCCTACTCGCCGGGCATCATCTCTGGCGACTTGATGTTCGTCTCGGGTCAGGTTCCCATGAACCCCGAGACGCGCCAGATCGTGGAGGGCGAGTTCGAGGAACACGTCCGGCAATGCCTGCAGAACGTCGAAGCCGTCCTCCGGCGGGCGGGTCTGTCGCTGAATCACTGCATCAAGGTCGTCGTGTTCCTGAAGGACATGGACAACTTCGGTCGGCTCAACGCGGTGTACAACGAGCACTTCGCGGAGCCGCGACCCGCGCGGAGCTGTGTCCAGGTTGCGCGGTTGCCTTTGGACGTCCAGGTCGAGATCGAGGCGATCGCCACACTGCGGTGATTCCATGGAACTGATCGCGCATCCTTGCCGAGCGCGCCAGGTGCTCGCCGGTATCGTCGTTCGGGATCGATCCGACGGACGCGAGCGCTTCGTCGTGACGAACATGAACGAGAACTCCGGCTGCGAGCTGATCTTCATCGACTTCGAGCGCGACGAGGCGCGCGTTTGCCGGGCTCCAGCGGGGGCAGGCTCGTGGGCGCTTCGAGAAGTGTCGGGAGACCGACTCGTCGTCGGGACGTTTTACGATGGCGCATTCATGGTGTTCGACCTCGTGTCGATGTCGTTCACGCACGTCGCGCAGGTTCCCGGCGAGAACTACATCTGGAACCTGGCTGTCGGCGGCGACGGTCGCATCTACGGCGGCACGTACGGAGGGGGAAAGCTCGCGTCGTTCGATCTCGACGATGGCTCCGTCGAGGACTGCGGCGCTCCGGCTCCGCCCAACATGTACCTTCGTCACGTGTCGTCGCTGCCAGACGGAAGAATCCTGTGCAGCTTGGGTCAATCGGAGCCGACGACCAAACTCTATGACCCGGCGACGCGCGAGTTCGCCGACGTGCCGGACTCGATCCGCGCCGTGCAGACGGGCGTTTCCTGGCGCGACCGGTTCCTGGTGGGGAACCGCGCGTTTGCCGGAGTCGATCTGCGCGAAGAGGCAGTGCCGTTCGCGGCGCCCGGCGGCGCGGGCGGTTGGTCGATAGAGCCAGCGCTGATGACTCAGGATTCGGTTGTCATCCGTCAGGGCTCCCGTCTCTATCGCGCGTCTGCTGATGGCTCCGAAGCCGCGCTGATCGCCGACCTGGATCTGCGGAGCGGCTGGCTGCTGGCATCGGCAGAGGATGGCTCCATCCTCGGCGTCCGTGGACAGGACTACTTCCGCTTTCAGCCTGGCGACACAGCGCTCGACCTGCGCCGCATCCCCGGCGAGTCGGGACCGCGCGCGACGCTCTTCCTGGCGGCTGCGCCGGACGGGTCGCTCTGGGGTGGACCGTCATTCGGTCAGACGCTCTGCCGGCTGGATCCCGCGACCGGCGAGTACTCGAACACCGGCGCGGTGTGCGACGCTGGAGGCGAGGTCTACGCCGTGGCGTTCCACGACGGCAAGACCGTGGCTGCCTCCTACTCCGGCGGGGACATCACGCTCTACGATCCGGGCAAGCCGTGGGATCAGGTGAACCACCGGAACCCGAAGCCGGTCGCCAGCGTCGGGTCGCTGGGCTACATCCGCCCCACAGGCGGCATCGTCGTCCAGGACGGGGTCGCGTACACCGGTTGGATGGCTCGCTACGGGGTCTACGGCGGCGCAGTCGCTGTCACGGATATCGAGACAGGTTCGACCCGGCTCGTCGAGAACCCACTGGGCGAGCAGGCGGTCGAGGGACTCGCCGTCGCAGACGGATCAGCATACGTCGGCACGTCGCTGTCAGCGAACGGGCTCCCTGGCAAACCTGACGACGCGCCGCGATTCGGTGTGATCGACCTGGGCTCTGGCGCTGTACGCTACTCGTACGCGTTCGAGGGGCGCTCGTCCGTGCGCGCGGTCGTCATTGATCCATCCACCGGTTGGGTCTGCTTCTGCGTCGATGGACGGCTCCATCGCTTCGACGAGGAGGCGCTCGCCGTGCATCCCATCGACTCCGACCCGTCGCGCGTGTCATCGCGCAATCTTCTGCCCGTCGGCGATGGCAGCGTGTTGTATGGCAGTGGGCGGACGCTCGTCCACCTGGACCTGCGTTCAGGCACATCGCGCGCGTTGGTGGAAGCGCCGGAGTCCATCTCGAATCTGGCTCAGACGCCGGACGGCGTCGTGTTCGCTTCCGCAGGCACGGGTGTCTACCGCGTCCCGCGAATCGCCTGATCAGACCTGTGGCGCCTTCGGTTGGCGTGCGCACGAGGCATGACGATGAGACTGGCGATTCTCGTCGCGATAGGAATCGCTCTCGCGGCGCTCTCCGTCGGGGTGTGGGCGAGAAGCGGGCGACGTCGGAGCGTGCGCTCCACCGTACTGCTCGCCGCGCGGTTAGGAGCGACGTGCGCTCTCCTGGTCAGCCTGGCGGAACCGTACGCGTCGCTGTCACGAGCCGGCGCTTCGGTCGTGGTGGTGCGCGATGTCTCCCTCAGCGCACGAGCGATGGGCTCCGCGATGGACCGGCGCATCGATGGCTACCTGTCGAGCCTGCCCTCGGGCTCGGAAGCCGCCGTAATCGACTTCGGAGGCTTGCCTCGAGTGATTCGCGGGTTCCGCCCGTCGTCCGAGGGCGTGCCAGTCGCTTCGAGCGACGCGTCGTTGGACACGGGCGCGACGGACGTCGCCGGAGCGATTGCTCTGGCATCTGACCTTCTCCCCCCAACTGGAGACCGGCGCATCCTGTTGTTGACCGACGGCGGTGAGACACAGGGAGACGCGCGGTCGACGGTCCCGCGTCTTCGCGCGCTGGGCATTCCCGTTGCCGGTGAAGCGCTGGCTTCGGAGCCATCCGCAGACGCCGGAGTTCTCGATTTGACGCTGCCGTGGGCGACCCGCGTCGGGGAACCGGTGCGTGTCCGCGCTCGAATCGCCGGTTCCACCGTCACGTCCGCCGAAGTCCTGACGGTGCTCGACGGAGCCGTCGTGGACCGCCGTTCCGTCGAGCTGAAATCCGGTGAGACGCTCTTCGAGGCGGTTGTGTCGCCTCCGACAGCAGGCGAGCACACGGTCGAAGTCCGAGTGCGCGCGGAAGGCGATGCAAACCCGGACAACGACAGCGCGCGAGCCCACTTGACCGCCGCCGGCGAACTGCGCGTGCTCTGGGTGAGCGGCGCAGACGTGAGGACGGCGGCGTTCGACGCGTTGTCCGGATCATCCGACGCCATCGTCGAGTACGCGTCGGCGCGAAGTCTTCCCGGCGACGCGTCGCGTCTGGGTCAGTACGCGGTGGTAGTCTTCGACGACGTGCCGGCGGACGTCTTGTCCCACGGACAGATGGCTGCGCTCGAGGCGTATGTCCGGCAGCACGGCGGCGGTTGGCTCGTGGTTGGCGGGCCCAACACGCTCACCGCCGGAGGCTGGGCAAAGACCGCCCTGGAGGATGCCGCGCCGGTCGAGATGCGTCCGCAGGAGAACCGGCGACCGCTGGCGCTGCTCCTGGCGATCGACAAGTCGGGCAGCATGGCGCACGAGTCGGGCGGGGCCCGCAAGCTGACCATCGCGCAGGCGGCAACGGCATCCGCGATCAAAGCGCTCTCCGCCGGCGACGAGGTGGGTATCCTGGCATTCGACGCTCGGCCGCGCGTCGCTTCGCCGCTCAAGCCCGTCTCGCTCGCGTCGGAAGTCCAGCGCGCGGCAGACGCTCTGGAGCCCGGCAGCGGAACCGACATCGTCCGAGCGCTTGAGGAGGCGCATCGCGTTCTGGCAGGTTCCAACGCCCCGAGGAAGCATGTCGTGCTCGTGTCGGACGGACAGTCCGAGGGCGACCTCCCGAGAGCCGCCGCGACGCTCTTCGCTGACGGCGTCACCGTGTCCGCCGTCTCCGTCGGCGTCGACGCCCAGCCCGTTCTTCAAGACCTGGCGACTGCCGGTGGTGGGCGGTTCACCGCCGCCGACACGCTGTCGGACCTGCCATCGATTCTCGCCAAGGAAACCCGCGACCCGCTGGATGACATCCACCAGGGGCTGTCTCCCATCGTGGCGGTGGGACCGCGCGCGCTGTCGTTGCCGCCGGTGCAGCCGGTCGAGGGATACGTCCGAACGTCTCCGAAACCGACGGCGAGGGTGATCCTGAAGGAGCCGTCCGGCGATCCCATTCTCGCGGACTGGCGTCACGGCTCCGGCAGGGCGATGGTCTTCATGTCCGATGGCGGGAACCGTTGGGCTCGAGCCTGGGCACAGGACCCGCAGTTCGCCGCGCGTTGGCGTGCGTGGGTTCGGTCCGTGGCTTCGGGCGTCGAGCCGTCTGCGTTCGATGTCAGCGCGATGGTGCGGGGCTCCGAGCTGAGGGTCACCGTCGCCGCCTCGGATTCGGGCGCCGAGAAGGCGTTCGCGGCAACTGTCTACGGACCCGGAGGGATGGAGACGCGGCTGAACCTCGCCGCCGCCGATGGTGGGCTCCAGGCGACCTTGCCGCTAGTCGAGCCAGGCGCCTATGATGTCGTCGTCGCCCGAGGCGAGGATTTGGTCCGGCGCCGGCTCTCGTATGCCGCCAACGCGGAGCGAGTGGTTGTCCCGGACGGCGGTCTGGTCGGTTCCATCGTGGAAGCGACCGGAGGAGCCCGGTCACCGGACGACGCCAAGTGGACTCGACGCGCGGCGGTTCGGGAGCAGCGCGACACGCCGCTCTGGAGGCTGTTCCTCCTCGCCGCTATCGTCTTGACGTTGCTGGAATGGGTCATCCGGCGGGTAGGAGGGTCACGCGAGCGGGCTCCGTCGCCGACCAGACCCGTGTGGGCGAGTCGGCTGTCGGCGGCAAAGCGCCGCGACAACGCGGGGCGGCTGACGTGGGCGGTCCCAACTCCGGTTCCCGGAGAGGTGACAGGTCACCTTGCCCAACTGCGGCGCGCGCGCGACCAGGCGCGGGCGCTCGATGCTCAGACGGAGGCGTAGCGGTATGCGACGTCGCGAGCTCCCGAAGCCCACGGCGACGAGGATCTTCGACATCCCGGCAGAGGTGCGTCGCGCCGACCGCAACGAGCGCGTTCGACACGGCGTCCGAACCTACGAAGAACCGTTCGAGGTCGCCTCGGTCTTGCGCGCCTACGGTGTCCGCGTGTTGTCGGCGATGCAGCCGAACGCGAACGAAGCGCTTCGAGAGTTGGCGAACCATCAGGATGCCCGCGTCCGAACAGCGGTCGTCGAGGAGCTGCTTCAGCACCAAGACGTGTCCGCCTTGCAGATGATCTCGCACCTAGCCGACAGCGACGACGCCCCCACCGTGCGCGAAGCCGCGCAACGGAGCCTGCAAGGGCTTCAGGTGGTCGCCGCACGGATCGCGGCGGACACCCAGCGTTCCGAGGTTCCCCTCTTCGAGACGGGCGAGGCGTACGTGCCCGAAGCCCCGGTTCGTGATCCTCCCGGGGATCAACCACCCGAATCGCCACCGGAACCGGCATCGACGTCGTCATAGAGGCGCTGCCAAGTCTCCGGGCGCTGCGGGTCGCGGATGGCGATCACGAGCAGACCGGATTCGTGACCGTCGTCGTACGGGACGATCGCGAAGTTGGGCGCGACGAACTTGACCGCCGACACATCGTACGCTCCCCAAGAGCCGCCGACCGGCGACCGCCGCGACACGATCCGGGAGATCGCCTTCGGGTTCCGTGACAACGTGTCGCGGAACTGCCGCTCGGTGTCTCCGGGATCCACGCGCTCCTCCGCGCTCGGATCCGCCGCGAGCTCGTCTGCCACCGGCTGAGCAGACGCAACCGTCGGTGGGGAAGTTCGGGCTCCATCCGTGACGTGGGCGTTCCGGGCAGACGTGTTCTTCAGCGCAGGGGCGCGCTCGCGCTTGAGGAGGGCTGCGGCTTCTACAATGACGAGTACGGCAAGCAGGGCGGCGATCCACGCTGGGACACCGCTCCTTCGGCCTTGCCAAGAATCTGACATCGTGTTACCCTCTAGGATAAGTAGGCGGGGTGTATCGGTCGCGTGACTCTCGACTCCCGCGATGGACGCAAGATATTACGGTGTGGGCGGGCAGATCGGTTCGCTGTAATCTCGCGTTCAGGTCGAGCGTTCATCTACCGATAGCAGCCTCAGGGGTATCTGCCCCCGGAGCCTTGCCAAGCTCCGAGTAGGCCTCGCTGAAGACGACACGAGTGCTGTTGAGAATTGAGGACCACCATGGGTCTGAATCCTCATCTCATCAATCTGATGTCATTGAGGGAGCGCCAGCGGCTCGATTCGCTCGCGCCGACGCCGCACCCCGTTGCCTCGGACGGGAAGTCGTTCAGCGAAGCGCTGGACGAGACGCTTGCCACAACGATGGACCCCACCGGTGTCACCGATCGTCGTCGCCTGTCGGACATGGACACTCGTCGTCTGTATCCCGCAGGCATCGACGCGCCAGTTCGTCGTCAGATGACTCCGGCAGACATCGTCAGCGCACAGCGTCTGCAACAGCGTTATGTGGGCGAGTTCCTCAACGAGCAGGACCTGGTCTTGGCGGCGCAACGGACCCCAGATAGCCGCTACCGCGTCAATCCCGACGAGGATACGACCGGCGAGAACGAGACTCAGGCGAACGTTCGGCCGATCCGTTGACGACCGTCCTCCCAGTCTAATCCAACCGCTAAGGTGCGCCCGCTTCCATCTGCCGACGCAGATGCGAGGCGGTTTGCGGATCACCCCGAGCGAACTCCTCCAGCAGAGCCATCGCCTCGTGGCGAAGTGAGTTCCTGCGCATCCACAGCAGCTCCGATGCCACGCCATCGAGCTTGCCTGCCCGGTAGAGCAGACGTGCGCGCTCACGCCGGAGCTCGACATCCGACGCGTCCAGGACGATGGCTCGATCCAGTGACTTCTCCGCATCCTCCAACACACCCAACGCGAGCTCGGAACGCCACCGCAGGTTCCATGCGTCCAGGTTGTCTGCATCGCGTCGAGTCACGCGGTGGAGCAGCACCAGTGCCTCCTCCCAGTCGCCGTTCGCCGCGTACTCCTGAGCTCGGGCGAGCTCGTTGCCGGTCGGCTTCGTGGTTCGGACCCATCGGGCAGCCGTCAGCGAGATCGCAAGGACCGCAGCCACGGCTGCGATCACCATCAGCAACAGACGCGGCGCTCGCGAGCGCGGCTCGGCGTCGGTCTTCGAGGTGTCGTTGCGCAGCGTTTCGGCTGGCTCGTCGGCGGAGGCATCAGGCTCAGCAGCGGATTCCGGCGGGTTGGTGTCGACGTGGCGCGGGTCAGCCCCCGTCAGCGTTCGGTACGCCGCGTTGATCTCGCGCATGCGCGCTTCGGCGAGGTCCCGGAACTCGGGTCCGAGGTGGCTCACCTTGTCTGGGTGATACTGCGCTGCCTTTCGGCGATAGGCTCTACGGACCTCTTCCTTCGTCGGCGTCTGTAGGGATGCCCAAGACGTCGTGCGGGTCGATGTGCGGCCCTGTCGTATCCATTGAGCCCTTCCGCCGGTGTGTGCGTCCAATGGGAAGGACAGTCCCATCGCGCCGCGCCAGTCGTGCCTTGTGCGGCGCACTCGATTCTACGCCGGGCATAGACTGGTGGGAAGCCTGCCCGCGACGGTGCGCGTCCTGACGTCCGCGCCGCCGCGTTCCTTGAGGGTCGGCGCTGGCGCGTGCTAGCATGCGCGTCGCCATCACGCCGAGTGAGATAGGACGGCACCCAGGAATGACAGACCGACGTTCTCGGCTCCTAGTCGCCGCGACGTGTGCGGCGTTCGTGTGGTTGGGGCTCTCTGCTTCCGCAGCCGTATCCACGACGCCGGACCTCAGCAAACCCGAGACACCTTCGCCGGGTCGCGCCCGGATCGAAGGCACGGTGATCTGGGAAGGCCAGAGCCTGACCGGCACGACGCTCTATCTCTACGACGACCCGGGACTGCGCCGTCTACGCGGCGGATCGCCTCTTCTCTCCAGCGACGGTTCGTTCGACATGCGCGTGCGTCCCGGGACCTACTACCTGGTCGCCGTCGTGGATCGCGACCAGTCGGGCCGCTTCGACCACGGGGACGCGTTGGGCGTTCACGGGATCCGGAGTTGGGGCGACTCACGCGAGCACAAGGTGTCCATCACGGTTGGGGATGGGCAGAAGGCAACGGGCGTCCGTGTCCACATCTCGGCGGTCCGCGAGGAGACGGACGAGGTGTCGCGGATCGTCCCAATCGGCGGCGCGTCGATGACGCTACCGGACGCACGGTCCGTGGGTCGCGGCGTCGTGCGAGGTCGCGTGTCTCAGCTAGGAGCAGCATCGCTCGGCGTAGGCTCCGCCTACGTGTTTGCCTATGCAGACCCGACATGGAAGCAGCGCGTCGGGTCTGCGCGGGTCGCCGACGATGGATCCTACTCGTTGTCGCTGCCTCCGGGCCGGTACTACGTCAGCGCCATCCTCGACGCGAACGGCTCGAATCTCTTCGACGCGGGTGATGCCTTCGGCGTGTTGGGCGCGCCGTCTGAGGGTGACAAGCCCGGGCTGCGCCAGTCAGCCATCCCCGTGACCGTCCGAGCCGGGGTCGAAGCGACCGGAGCCGATATCGAACTGGCGGCGAGACAAGATGAGTCTGGCAAGCTCGTGTCCATAGAGCCCGGCTCTGAACCCGAACAGGGAGCGGAACCCACGGACGCGGCGACCATAGCGTTGAAAGGCAGGATCAAAGGCATCGGTACCGCCTTGGGCGCTACTACAGTGACTATCTACGACGACGCCTCTCTGCGCACGCCGATTGCCCAGACGGTCGCCGATCCATCGGGTTACTTCGCCCTAGCGGTTCCCCCAGGCGAGTACTTCGTGCTCGCGAACGTGGATCGCGACGGCAACGGTCGACTCAGCCCAACGGACGCGGTGGGCGCTCAGGGCGTGACGGACATCATCACGCAGCCGCTTCGCCGCGTCTCCGTCGACGCCGAGACGCCGGAGATCGAGGTGCGCATCTCGGCGACGTACGACCGTTCTGCGCAACTGATTCCCGTGGAGCCGGACTCAAGCGACGACGCAGAATCTGCCAGTAGCCTCGACTCGAAGTCGGCGACAGGGGTCTTGGGACGAGTCACGTGGGATGGGCACGCACCGTCGCGCGCGTGGGTCCTCGTCGCAGCTACCCGCGACTTCGCCAACGCGACAATCTTCGAAGTGCCGCTCGACCGGGATGGGTACTTCGTGCTCCCAACACCTGCCGGGACCCGCTACATCATGGCGATCGTCGATTCGAACGAGGACGAGGCGATGGGGATGGGCGACGGCGTCGCCATCTACGGAACACGGGACCCCGTGCTGGGGAGTCCTGCTCCGGTGCTGGTGCGCCAGGATCGCTTGACGCCCTACGTGACGATGTCCGTCAGCGCCGTCGTGACCGATGACGCCGGTGGCTATGCCGCCATCGACGACGGCAACCGGTCCATGATCCGTCGGAAGTACGGCGAGCCGGACGATCGGCTGCAGCGGCATGAGGGCGCGAACCTGGTCGAAGAGTGGTGGTACTGGCTCGAAGGCGTCTCGTTCAAGTTCGTCGCCGAGGGCCCGGGTTGGGCGCTCGACGATGTGTACCACTTCGACCCCAAGCCAGACGCGCTCGCCTCGGTCCGACCCAACGACATCGACGTAGGGAACCAGTTCGAGTCGGCATCGACTGTCAATGCCGCTCTCTACTACTCCTCGGACGGTGTCATCTGGGGTATGCTGCCAGACGGTTCCCAGGAACCTCTGGCGCTGGGTATGGACCCGGTGCCGACGCCGACGGGGTTCCTTTACAGAACTCTCGACGGTGACATCTCGTCGTACGACGGCGGCAGTCGCGAGAGCGCCGTCGTGCTCCCGCGCGAATCGGGTATCGGCGAGATGGCGAACTCGCCCGACGCGACGCTGCTCGCGTACACGCGCGTCTCAGACGCCGGTCTGCAGCTCCGCATCCGCCGTTGGGCGACGCGCGAGGAACTCATCGTTCCAGTCCCAGTCGACCGCGTCGCCAACCCTTCGTGGAACCGCGATGCGTCGCTTCTCGCATTCAGCACGGCTGAACGCGGAGCGCCGCCCTCCAACGGCGACATCTACGTCTACGATCCTGCGGCGAATCGGTTCGAGCCCCTCATCGACGGCGCGAGCGACGATCGGGAACCGGCATGGTCGCCGACGAATCCGCGCACGTTGGCGTTTTCCCGCGAGAGCGACGGCGTTCGGCAGGTGTGGACGGCGTCGTACCGGGAGCCCGGATCGCCGACGCTCACGCAGGTCACCCAGTCCGGCGGCGAGCAACCGGCGTGGTTGCCGGACGGTTCGGGCATCGTCTACGTCGTCAGCGGACAACTGTGGGTGGTGGACCTGTCGTCGGGCAACGAACGACCTCTGCTGGTCAACCAATCGCCGGTCATCGGCGGCGGTCCCGCGACCTTCCCGATTCGCTAGCGATCACGGAAGTGGGGCATAAAAGAGCCCCGTGTCATGGCACGTTGGGAGTTACGGCTGGCAACAGTGACACGGGGCACCGGTGAGGTGACATAAGGAGGTTTGATGTATCACAGAGAGTAATAGCCATGCCTTCATGGAGATGGAAGGGCTCGCGACACGATTTTTTCGCTATTCCTTGCACGCGAAGCTCTGACCGGTGATTCTGCCCCCTGATCTCAGTCTGCGGCAGGGCTCGCGATGGAATCTGCCTCGTCGTCGTCGAGCATGAGCCGCGCGATCCGCCCCGAGTACGTGTTCACCTGTCGCAACGCATCCAGCAGGTCCATATGGGCGGAGTCGGATGTCACGGACTCCTTAACGTGCGACCGCATCCTCGAGATGTGGCTTCGGCGCAAGTGGTCCTCCTCCGACTTGAGGCGTTTCTTGAAGTCGCCTGCCGCCTTGCTCTGCTCCTCCGAGCTCGCCAGGAAAGCAGCCGTGGCGAGATCGAAGAGCTCCCGTGTCGCGTTGCGATAGCGCTTGAGCTCCTCGCGTCCCGCATCCGAAAAGCCGACGTCCTCGTCTCTGATTTCGATAGCCAGGGTGACAACCACCTGCGCGACGTGCTCCAGTTCGCTGACGGCAAGCGCCTGTCGCGTGGCGACGACCGACTGGTCTGGACTGAGGGACGTCTCGCTCAATGCGTTGACGTAGTCCGTCACTTCATGTCGTAGTGAGGTCAGGTCGGCTCTTAGCTGCATCATGTGCTCGGGATCCGACCGTCTTCCGTCGTCGATCACCTCGGTTCCGGCATCGAAAATCGCGCGTGTGCGGTCCACCACCACGCCAATCGCCTGCAGTGACTGGCGCAGCGCCAAGTCGGGCGAGTTGGCGAACGAGGCGAGCAGTCGCTTGTCGAGGTGGTATTCCGGCAGAGCGCCTTCAGCGTCTGGGATGATGCGCCGGGCGATCTTGTCGATGAGAGGGATGGCCGGGAAAAACACGACCGCCACGGCGACATTGAAGAACGTGTGCGCGTTCGCGATGAGGCGTGGAACGCTGGCGGCGAGCGCCGCCGCTCCTTCGAGACCGGCTGGGGCTTCCGGCGAGACTCGCCTCACGAGTTCGGCGAACCCAGGTACCCAGAACATGAACATCACCGATCCGCCGATGTTCAGCAGCGTGTGGACGGCGGCCACGCGCTTAGCGTTCCGCGACTCGGTCACGCTGGCGATGATCGCTGTGAAGCAGGTTCCGATGTTCGCGCCGAAGATGACCGGGATCGCGCCCTCAAGGGTGATGAGTCCCTGCGATGCGAACGAGAGCAGGATGCCGAGGGTCGCCGCGCTCGAATGGACGAGGGCAGTGAACACGGTTCCGACCAGGATGCCGACCGGCACATTCTCGATCGAGCCGATGATGTCACGGATGACAGGGGATTCGCGCAGCGGATACATCGCCGCCGACATGATGCCCAGACCAAAGAACGCCAAACCGAGTCCGAGCGCCGCCTGGAACACCGACTGGAGGGTCGTGCG
This sequence comes from Candidatus Poribacteria bacterium, assembly GCA_016866785.1. NCBI lineage: Bacteria > Candidatus Poribacteria > Candidatus Poribacteria bacterium. The sequence goes on along the minus strand of VGLH01000073.1, from coordinate 3,427 downwards.
GCGGATCAACGACCGTCCGATGAACCCGATGCCGATGAGCAACAGAGCGTAGTCGGTGACCTTGAACGCCAGAATTTGGGCGGAGACGGTCGTCCCGACGTTGGCTCCCAGTATCATCGGGATCGTCTGAGCGAAGCTCAGGAGACCCGCCTCGACGAACGAGAGCAGGATGACCGTCATCGCCGTGCTGCTCTGGATGGCGGCGGTGATGGCTGCGCCGGATACCAGCGCGACCAAACGATGCTGCGCGAGCCTCTCGATGGCGTGCGACAGCTTGCCGGACGCCAACCGCTTGAGGCTTTCGCTCATCTGTTCCATGCCGATGAGCAGCACCCCGGTTCCGCCGATGAGGGCGGCGACCGAAAGAGCGCTCCAAGCGTCTGGAATCCCAACGCTCGCCGCGTGTGCTGCCACCGGACATAAGCAGGCGGCGACCAGAGCGCACCCGAGAATCCACTGCGTCAGTGACCCTCGCGTCCGAAGATACCGGTCCCGCCAACCCACCATCGCTCGCCTCCTTCAGGGCATTGCGTTCGAGGTCTCCGATGCCTCAGACCCACGTCTCCGTCAGTGTTCGCTGACCATCTGATATGACTGCCTGCGACTCAACTTCCACCGACGCGCCATGGAAGGCGACCCATGTGCCGCGCCGATCTCCGGAACGCCGGACGATGGCGACATCGCCCGACAGACGGATGTCTTCTACGTCGTCCCAAGATCGTTGCTGCGCGCCTGCCGCCTCCTCCGGCTCTGGATCGGGCAGCAAGACGACGTCGCTCCATCCCTCGACCCCGATGATCTCCACGGCGACATCGGTTCCGCAATCCTGGCGATTCGACGCCAAGAGCTGCGCGGATCGCAGGACGGACGCGCCACGATAGGGCTCGATGACGCTGACGAAGACGGACTCAAGAGGGTCGGCGCCAGCCCGACGAACCAGCAGTCGCGGCAGCCAATCGGACTCCGCAGATGCCATCCCGGCTGGCGCGAACCAGCCCTCGCAGGTTCCGGCTTCCGCCCCGACTGTCAGGTCGAAGTACCGAAGACAGAGGCGTTCTCCGTCCGGCAGATAGCCGTACCGGTCGTCGATGTGGAACACGGCTTCCCACGGCGCTGACGGCGACCGGTCGATTCGGAGTTCGCGGAGCTCGTCGGTTCCCGACATCCACTCGAACGGCGTTGTCCGCAGTCGTGGAGCCTCAAGCCGGCAGAAGTGCGCATGCTGGAGCTTGACGTGCTCGGTTCCGCCGCGAACTCGGAACACATCGACGACGTAGAAGCCGTCGCTGGGCATATTGACTGCGAGCAAGGTCCGCTCGTACCGCGAGCACCCGACGACTCCAGGCGCGGCTGCGCGCGCGGCTTGCGCATGGTCGCCAATCGCCCAGAGCGTCGAAACGCCGACCCCCGGTCGTTGGTTCAATCCGTCGACTACGACCGTATTGTGGGCGAGAGACCTCGTGTACCATACGGCGCGGGAGGAACCCCAGCCTCCGAACTGAACGGGCGGGTAGCCGAGGTCGGGCATCAAGTCGAGCCCGTAGGCGAACAGCCCGATGTTCATGCAATCCTGATGTCCGTGCGCGCCGCCGGCGTCGTAGTCGAGCCACAGCACCCGGTCCCTCCCGCGCAGCACTGCCAGGCACCACTCCGTCTTGTTGACCGAAGGCGACGACGTGGACTCGCCGTGTTGGGCGACGGCGTCTGCGCAGGTTCGCTGAACCGCCGAGGCGTCGGCATACGAGCAGTCGTAGGGCAACCCGTCCACGCTGCCGTTGTTGGTTCGACAAACGATCTGGGCGTACGCCGGGTCTCCGGTCGCTTCGTGGAGGCGGCACAGGAACCCGTACATTGACGGATGGACGGTCGGCTCGCGCGACAGACTCACGCCGGCGTAGGACTCGTGCCTTCGTCCGAACGAGCCGCTGTCGCCGATCTGCGGGTAGTACTGCTCAAAGCACCAGGTGTCGATGTGGAACCGGAACATATCGACCAGTCGCGGATACCTCCGCAGCGCATCGCGTAGGAACCCTGGGATCGCCCGCTCCATGTACGCCAGGAGCTCGGCAGTCGCGTGAACCGCGAGCGCCGTGTAGCCCCCGAGTCCCTTCTCGCCCGTCAGACCATCAACCGCCGTCGAACGCTGGATGATCCCGTCGACGAGCCGTTCGACTTCGTCGCGGTTCGCATCGGGGTCCAGCACCAGCTTGATCGTCGCTATGGCGACGTCGGTACGGGGACAGTTCGAGTAGATGCGGTCCGTGTGCTCCAGTGCATGGCTCAGAATGCCTTGTTCGATGTTCGAAAGGATGTCCGCTGGGGATTCCTTCGAGCGAGGGACATCGAAGCGTCGGGACTTCTCTTCGGCGAAAGACGCGAGCGCGTCGTCCGAAGCCAGGGCGGGGCGAACCTGGTCGTAGGCGAGGGCGAGATGCCGCGTCTCTTCGCAGGCGTCGTGCCAGGTGGACACGTAGCCTGAACGCGGCGGTCCCTCGTACATGACGCCCTGCGCTCCGAAGTCGTGATCGGCGTACAGGTCGGCGACGCGGTCGAGCAGCACTCCTGCCTTGTGCGCGTACGTCCGGTCGCCGGTGGCGACATATGCCGATGACAGGGCACGAATACCCCCTAGCACCACCTGCTTCCACTGCCCGAAGATCAGATAGGCTCCGACGAACCTCCAGCGGCGCTCGCCGTCGACGTATCCCTCGCCATCGTCGACGCCGAATCGATAGAGCGGATCGTCCGGGTTGGGATGCTCGACGTTGAACAGCAGAGATCGGTCGGCGAGCTGAGGGTCGAACACACCACGGCGATCCATGCCGGATCGATGGTAGGCGTCGAAGTCGTTGGTCGGGAAAAGCGCGCGACAGGAGGGGCAGCGCGTTTTCCACGGATGGCGGAGCGCATCCATGATCCAGGAGTACATCACGACGGGCTCGCGACAGGCTGGGCAGTAGCCGTCCGACCAGACCATCCACGAGCGCCGGATCGCCGACCCGAACATCAGGTTCCAGAGCGACTCGTCGGTCTGGCTCGCCCAGGGCTCCGCCGATTGCGCGAGGCTGGCGCGTGAGGCGTCAACCCAGGCATCGTGCGAAGGATTCGCTACCCTCTCCGCGTTCCCAACGTTGAAAAAGACGCTGCCGCGCACGGACACCTCCCATCCGTCGTGCGAACGATGGGATTGTCGCGCTGGCACGCTCTGGTTGCAACGGTGGGCTAGTGGTCAGTTACTTTGGAGACTTCGTCTTCCCCCCCACCTCAATCCTCCCCCACGCTTCGCGGGGGGAGAGGCTATGTCCCCTCCCCCTTGCATGGGCTGAGAGGGGTAGGTTTTTGGGTATACGTGAGTGATTGCGATGGCGAGACATCTTGACGATCCTCTCGGTTTGACGATCCTCTCGGTGTCCAACAAACCGGAATG
>VGLH01000072.1 GCA_016866785.1 Candidatus Poribacteria bacterium | reverse complement strand
CATCGGCGAGTCGTTCCGGCTCCATCTCGACCAGTCGTTCTGGAAGCCCGCGCGGCAGGGAATCGGCACGAATTGGCATCAGGACAACGCCTACTTCAAGATCGCCGACCCCCTGCGCGGCACGGCGATGTGGATCGCCATCCACGACGCGACGATCCCCAACGGCTGCATGCACATCGTCCCCGGCAGCTTCCGCGAGGAGTACCCCCACTACCGCGACCCGCTGAGCGATCACCACATCCGGTGCGATCCGCCCGAAGACCGCGCGGTCGCCGTCGAGCTTGCGGCGGGAGGGGCGCTCTTCTTCGCCTACGGCACGGCGCACTGCACCAGGGCGAACACGACGGATCAGGACCGCGCCGGAGCCGCGCTCCACTTCATCCACACCGACTACGCCCAGGGCGATCACTGGACGCGCAACGAGCAGATGACGCCCATCCTGCGAGGTCCGAACGCAACGGGCGGGGAACGCGAGTACGGACGCCGGATCGAGGGCACGTGGGACGCGGAGGTCGAACGGGCGCTGTCCTCAGCGGCGCGCTAGTGGTCAGTTACTTTGGAGATGTCGTCTTCCCCCACCTCAATCCTCCCCACGCTTCGCGGGGGAGGAGGCTATGTCCCCTCCCCCTTGCATCGGGGAGGGTTAGGGTAGGGGTTGGACAAGCCGACAATTCACTGTCACTGACCACTAGGCTTCGACGGGTTCGCCGGCGTACCGACGGATGTGGCTGTAGGGCGGGTGGTAGAGCAGCGAGACGGCGGCGAGTATCTCGTCGCGACGTTCAGCGCTCTCTGAGGCGGAAAGCTCAACGATCACGTCGTCGACGTCGTGGGGCCCGATCCGCCAGTGCCCGGCGACGGCTCCCCGGAATTGCCCGTCGATCAGCAGGTACTGGAGAATCTCGCGTCCCGCATAGCGCCGCTTGAGCTCGCTGCTGTGGCTCAGGACGCGCATGTCGGAGCCGCCCAGGACGAACACGCCGCGCGACGGCTCGGACTCGGCGAGCCCAACGTCCTCGACGAGAACCCAGCCGTTGCCCAGTCCCGCGACATCGGTCGGGACCATGGCTCCCTCCGCCTCCATCTGCGCCAACAGACCCGTCAACGCCCGCGCCGGGAACGCCGACCAGTCGCGGAACTGCTCCGGCGTCGCGAAGACGTGGGCGCGGAGGAATCGGAGGAGGACGTCCTTCGCCGCCATCTCCCACGGGACGGCGTCCAGATCGACATCCCGCCACTCGCGCGCGAAGTCGTACCAGCCGCGCTCCCAGTCGTCGTCGGGCTGATCCTCGTAGACGAGGAACGCCTCTTGAAGCCGGTGGAGAATCGGCATCAGGCGCTTGTTGAGGAGCCCGGTCTCCTCTTTCAACTGGCGAGGCGTGATGGGTCCCAGGCTTCGCACGGCGTCGAGAACCGTCTGCTGTTCGTCGGTGATGGCGGCCAAAGGTCGGCGGAACGCGGTCGCGTAGGTCTGTAGGTCGTCGGCGAGGACATACCCGACACGCCCGCCGAGGAACCGTCCCTTGACGAGCCGCCGGTCTGCGCGGAGCCGATCCGCCTCGGCTCCGTCGTCGAACGCGGCGCGATGGAGCAGGCGCGGCGGGCTCCCCGGACGGGAGTTGGCTAGCGGCGAGACCGGCTGGAGCGAGCGGAACAGCCCGACGTACTCCGACGGGTCGTCGATCGGGCGCGCTAAGCTCTGTCGGCGGAGGCGTTCCGCCAGGATCGTTCGTGCTTCCATGCGCAGGTCACTCTCACCACAAGCCGAGGTTGACGCGCTGGATCGTCGTGTTCTCCTCGGCGTCGTTGCGGATGCCGAACTGGTTGTGCCCGGCGCGAAGCGCATCGGGTTCCACCTCGAAGACGCGGCAATCGGTGCTGCGAGGGCGTTCTTCCATCGCGCGGTGCGGCACGAACTCCGGGAAGAGCTCGGCGCGGCGCAGGAACGGGAGCTCCGTCGCCGGGACGTTGTTCACTTCCAGCGAGACATCCGCCCCGCTGTGAACCAGCGCCAACGCCCTACGCGCCGGAAGCGCCGCCGACGGCAGTCGGATCGGGAAGTACCCGATCCCTCCGGGCCCCAGGGTGAAAGCCAACACACCTTGTTGATCCACGTCGGCTAGCCGATACCGACGATGCGACGCCGAGAAGAGCAGAGGCTTCGCCGCGGCGCGTTCCGGCGTCGCCATGTCGTCGAGCCAGTGCATGGGTCTCGCGGCGATGTACTCCGTCCAGCAGGGGAAGTTGAAGACGTAGATGCCGTCGGCTCCCGAGTCGAACAAGCTGAGCGCCACGGCTCGGAGCGACTCCGGGCAGTGGACCTGAGTGCCGTGCTCGAACTCGACGTCGGCGTAGATGGGCACGTCGTGCGTTCCGGTCAAGTCGCGGAGCTGGGGAATGGGCATCGTGAAGTCGGTCGTCAGAAAGGGCGTCGCGACGATCCAGTCGACGAGCCCATGCCGCGCCCACGCCGCGAGGTCGATCCCGACGTGCCGGCATCCGTCCGGAGTGGTTGGTACGCGTGCGCCGAGGAGCCGTCGGGCTCCGCCTGCGTTGATCGCCTGCCGGACGTCGGCGAGGAAGTCGGTGAGAACGTCGCGCTTCTCCCACACCTCCTGCGGCGTGCCGGATAGATGGCGCGGAAACCGCATCCAGTCGAGCTGCAAGCCGTCGAACTCGTATCGGTTGGACAGCTCGCGGATCGTGGCGAGGATGTAATCGCGCACGTCGCGGCGCGAGTAGTCGTAGCAGTAGCACATCCAGTCGGCTTTGCCCTCGCGGATCGCGTCGGGATCGACGACGCAGTCGGGGTTCTCGCGCTTGAACCGGGGAACCAGCGGATGGTCGGGCTCGTCGGCGTTGTGGACGTCGTTCATTCGGTAGGTGATGAACGTCTCCTTGCCGGCGGCTTTGAGGGCTTGGAGGAACCTGCCGAACGGATCGACGCCGCGCGCGTGGAGCTCGCGCAAGAGCCCTTCGCGTCCGGTTCCGCCGGAATCGAGGGCGATCACGTCACCGACCTCGGTCGGGTAGTAGTAGGTTCCCGCTCCGGCGCAGAGCAGGTAGGTCGTGATCGACTCCGGGCACTCGCCGACAGCGGCGGCGACCGACGCGTCGACGTCGTCCGTCATCGTGTGGCAGAAGAAGTTGCTGCCGTCGTTGTCGAGCAGGAAGCGGCGCGTCATCAGCTATGCCATCCAATGCCGGCGTCGGGATAGACGGCGACCTTCGGACTGCCCTCCGCCTCAGCCTCGACGGTCTCCACGATGCTCTCCCACGTCCGATGGAACAGGCATTCGGGGTGAACCTCGTACGCTTCCTTGGGACCCAGCACCGGCGAGTAGAGATGCCACGACGGCACGTTCGCGTTGCGCACGGCGAACGGCAGCCCGTGCGCCTTGAAGTACTGGTGATAGCCCGTTCCCTCCGTGCAGGTATCGACGAGCACTTTGACGGCGTTCCGGTGGAACCCGAAGGGCCAAGTGCCGCGCCAGGTGTAGCGCAGGTTCGTGTCGAACGGATAGGCGTTGCTGATGACCACGTCGGCGTCGGGGATCATCGGGAAGAGGCTCGCCTGCTTGCACAGGTCCGCTGCCGCGCGGTGGGCGTCGACGACGTCGCCGGCGAAGACGCCGATGATCTCCCGATCGCCGTTGAGGACGGCGTTGACGATGAAGTCGATCCCGACCTTCCGGGCTATCTCCTCGATGTCCTGCCGCATGGGCCCGTCGGGGTTGAGCGCTTCGACGCCGGGCAGGTGGTGGTAGGTCTCGATGGTCGCCTGCGCCGCGACGCCCGGGACGAGGCACTTCGCGCCGCCGCCGTAGCCGGTTCCGCCGCGCGGGTAGGTCGTGCCGAGGATGATCTTGAGGTCGGACGACGTGACCGCCTGATTGATGTAGATGGGCGTTCCCCGGCTCGACCGGCCACAGTACTGGAACTGCCCGTCGAGGTCGTGGTTCAGGACTTCGTACTCGCCAACGACATCGGCTCCCAGCTTCTTGACCATCTCCTCGCGAGGAGCCTGCCGATGGCAGCCCAGAGCGAGCACGAACCGGATCGAGTCGCGACCCAGTCCGGCGTCGTGCAGGTCGCTCAGCAGCGCCGGGATGATCTCCGTCATGGGAGTCGGGCGCGTCATGTCTTCGACGATGATCGTCGCGGTTCGCGCTCGCTCGGCGAGGGCACGGACCGTCGGCGTGCCGATGGGGCTGCGGAGCGCGGCGGCGATCTCCGTCGGCGCGAGCCGTCGCGAGGGAGTGAGTCGGGAGACCTCCAGCCGCCAGCGGTCGGGGACGGGCAGGTGGATCGTCTCATCGCCGTACCATGCCTTCGCGCGGAACGGGATCGTCGCCATGCGCTCTGCTTCCTCTCGCGCGGTTATTGCCGATAGGTCTTGACGGCTCCCCAGACGGCGGCGACTTTGGCGCGAGGATCGACGCTCAGCGAGGCGTCGCCCAGCGTCACCGCCGCGATGATCGGCACGGCGGCGGTTCCCAGCGAGACCATATCGAGCGAGGCGATCGTCGTGCCGGACTTCGGGTTCGCCCACTTCGTCGTGATGAGTCCGGCGTGCCCGCACGGGGGACCCTCTTTGAGTTGCCAGCCCCAGACTGAGTTCTTGTCCGCCAGAGCCTGTCCCTCGGCGCACCAGTCCCGCGAATTGACGTCGGACTGCATGCCGAGCTCCTCCTTGGACTTGTCGTCGTAGTGGAGGATGAACTTGTAGCTGATGGCTCCGGCGAACGACCACCCGGTCGCGTGGAGGAAGTAGATCGCCTTCGCCTTCCCGCCGACAGCGAAACCGGTGATCTCCTTGGGCCACTTGGCGGCGTTCGTGCCGTTGAGGACGACGGCTTTCTCGCCGACCAGGAACTGAACCTTGCCTTCGGGACCCTCGAAGTCGGTTGCCTTGCCGATGGGCAGCTTCGACAGCGTGCTGTCGCCGGCGTTGCCGGTCCACCACTCGAACCCGACGAGTTTGGAGTTCGCCTTCGACTGGATGTCCAGGAACTCGAACTGCGCCGCCACGACAGGCATGGCGCTCAACGCCAGAACGACAACGACACAGAAACAACGGATCGCGTACCGCATCGTGAACCTCCTATCGGCTCAGATCGTCAGAACGGCGAGACGACATGGCTTATCGTAAGACGGCGTCGGCGAGCGGTCAAACCCGCGATCCGGTTGCACAGGTCGGGTCGGCGTCGTTAGTATTCGCGCAGCGTCCGGGCGCAAGACCAGCCATCGCGGCGGGGAAGGAAAGGCAGTGCGGATCATCCTCTACACGGGCAAGGGCGGCGTCGGCAAGACGAGCATCGCGGCGGCAACGGGTCTGCGGCTGGCAGGAATGGGCTATCGGACCCTCGTCATGTCGGTCGATCCGGCGCACTCGCTCGCGGACTCGTTCGACCTCGACCGCCGACTTACCGACCACGACGGTGGCTCGACCACGAAGCTCGCCGAGAACCTGGACATCCAGGAGATACAGGTTCAAGAAGAGATTCAGCGCTACTGGCGCGAGGTCTACTCCTACGTGACGAGCGTGCTCCGCCTGTCCGGGATCGACGGCATCGTTGCCGAAGAGCTCGCCATCTTCCCCGGCATGGAGGAGGTGTGCAGCCTCCTCTACATCAACCAGTACTATCGCGACAAGACTTACGATGTCGTCATCCTCGACTGCGCGCCGACCGGCGAATCGCTCCGGTTCGTCAGCATTCCGACGACGCTCGACTGGTATATGTCGAAGGTGTTCCGGCTCCAACGGGGTGTTGTCAGCGTCGTGCGTCCTATCGCCAAGCGATTGACGAACGTGCCGCTGCCCGAGGAGCGCTACTTCGAGAACATCGAGAGCCTGTTCGAACGGCTCAACGGGATCGACGCCGTGCTGCGCGATGCCTCAGTCACAACGGTACGGCTCGTGACCAACCCCGAGAAGATGGTTCTCAAGGAAACGCAGCGGGCGTTCATGTACTTCTGCTTGTACGGATTGACCATCGACGGAGTGATCATCAATCGCGTGCTGCCGCCGGAGGCGGACGGGCAGTTCGTGGCGCACTGGCGCGAGGCGCAGCAGGCATACCTGGCGGATATCGAAGACGCCTTCGCGAACGTCCCGATCTGGAAAGTGCCTCTGTTCGGCGAGGAAGTGCTCGGTCAGGCGGGGCTGGAACGCCTCGCGGACGTTCTCTACGGCGACACGGACCCAGCGCAAGCACACGCCACGGAATCGCCCATGATCTTCTCGCGGGAGGACGGCAAGACGCGCATCTCGCTGCACCTGCCGTTCGTCCGCGCGACGGATATCGACCTGTCCGTGTTCAAAGACGAGCTCGTCGTGCGGATCGGCGGGTTCAAGCGGCACGTCTCATTGCCGAGGAACCTGGTGGGCGTCTCTCCCCTCGGCGCAAAGCGGAACGGCGACCGGCTGGATATCACCTTCCCGGCTCCGTCTTCGATCTAAACCGTCCGAGGCGACGAACCCACGCCCCGAAAAACGAGAACGCGCATCATCCACCGGGGAAAACGGCGGGGATGCGCGTTGCTACGCGAGTGGATCGAGCCGGGCGACTGGCTCCAGGTCTACTTGAAGAAGTCCGCGTTCTTGGCGATGTAGCTCTGCCACTGATCGGGGACAGCGCTTTCCTCGAAGATCGCCTCAACCGGGCATTCCGGTTCGCAGACGCCGCAGTCGATGCATTCGTCGGGCTCGATGTAGTACTGATCCTCGCCCTCGTGGATGCAGTCGACCGGGCAGACGTCGACGCAAGCGGCGTCCTTGACGTCGACGCACGGTTCGCAGATCACAAACGGCATCGGAATTCCTCCTGATGACATTCAGGCTTCACACGCTCGATGACCTGACCGCCGGGCGGATAGCACCGCGGTCGGCTCGCCTCGCGAGCGTGAGGGAGCTTGCCCTGTTCCATTATAGTCGATCCGCCGGAGGCTGCATATAGCCGCCGAGCGTTTTTGCAGGGCGGATCACACGCCCCACGGTTCTGTGCGATGGTGCGTCTTCGGATCGCGGAAGTACGCCTCGAATCGTGCCTTGAGCAGCTCGAACGCATCAACGGGGGAATCCGCGTACTCGAACAGGCGAACGTCCTTCGGAGAGATGGTTCCCCACTCGATGAGCTTCTCCATATTCAGGACATCCTGCCAGTAGTCCTTGCCATAGAGAAGCACCGCGACCCGGTGGGTGATCTTGCGCGTCTGGAGGAGTGTCAGCAGCTCGAACAGCTCGTCAAGCGTTCCGAAGCCGCCCGGGAACACGACAAATGCCAGCGCGAGCGTCACGAACCACCACTTCCGCATGAAAAAGTAGTGGAATTCGAAGTTGAGGTCGGACGAGATGTAGCCGTTGGGGTCTTGTTCGTGGGGCAGGCTGATGTTGAGCCCCATGCTCTTGCCGCCGGCGTCCTGGGCACCTCGATTCGCCGCCTCCATGATTCCGGGACCCCCGCCGGAGCAGATGACGAATCGCTCGTACGGTGGCAGGTCGCGCGACCAGAGGGTGAGCATGCGCGACAGCTCACGGGCGTCTTCGTAGTATCGGGCGAACGCGCGGACGCTTGGAGGGGCTTCGCTGACGTCTTCTGGAGCCGGGGCGCGAGCGGAGCCGAAGAACACGACCGTATTGCGGATCCCCAGGTCTCGCATCCGCGCAGCGGGCTCGATGTACTCGGCGAGGATGCGGAGGATCCGGGCGTCGCGGCTGTTCAGGAAGTCCAGGTTCTCATAGGACTTCGGCGCTCGTTCCAAAGTCGGTTTGGAATGGGATTCCTCGTTCACACCGACCGCCCATGTTTGCGCATGACGGCTTCCCAGGTCCCCTGGTCGAGCACCTCGGATTCGTCGATGAGCATGATCGGGATGTCGCCGTCGATTCGATAGCGGCGGCGAGTCTTGGCATCCGTCGAAACGAGCGTGTCGCCGTCGAGCACGAGGGGGGCTTTCGTCTCAGGGCACACGAGGATGCGCAGCAGGTCGTCGGGAATGGGCACGGTCGGTTCTCCTTGCCAACCGTCCGCGGTCGGTCGTCGGACTCATCGGGAGTGTAGACGGAACCGCGCCGGGACGGCAAGGCACATCGGATCGAGATCGCCGCCAGATCGTCTTGGAGCGCGGATCGGGCACGTGGTATAGTGCTCGCATCCCGGATTGCTCGTGGGAGCTGCTATGGACATCCGCCCGTTGTCGCCGGATATGCTGCCCGCCCTCGCAGACTTCACGAACGCGAACCTAGACCTCGACGCCGGCAGGTTCACGCCCGACCTGTTCGACTGGCACCTCTACCACGACACGCACGTCCGACCCGAATTCTGCCTCCTCGGCATGGACGGCGACCGCATCATCGCATGTGCCCTCGGCGTCGTGCGCGGAGCGCACGCGTGGATTAAGTTGTTCGGCGTCGCCCGCGATTGCCGCCGACTTGGCATCGGAACGCGGCTCTTCGCGCAGATCGAGTCCGCGTTCGCCGAAGCGGGGGCGCGGCGCGTGCACATCGGAACCTCGGTTCCCCTCTACATCATGCCCGGCGTCGATCCCCGCTATACGGAGGCGTTCTGCTTCCTCCAGACGCTCGGGTACCGGCGCAACAGCGACGCCGTGAACATGCAGGTTCAACTGGGCCTGAGCGACTTCGACACGTCGGCGGACGAGGAGCGCCTCCGATCCGAGGAAGGCATTACGATCTCGCGTTTGGACACCTTGCGCCGCGACGCGTTCAGCGAGTGGATGTGCGAGACGTGGAGCGAGGGTTGGCAGGAGGAAGCCCTGCTCTCGCTGGAACACGATCCGGTGACGACGTTGGTCGCCACGCGCCGCGACGAGTTCTGCGGATTCGTCACCTACGACGTCGAGCTCTTCCGTCGGAGCCTCGGTCCCATGGGTGTCGTGCCGGAGTGTCGGAACAAGCGGCTGGGAGGCGTGCTGGCTCGTCGCTGCCTCCATGAGATGAAGTTGCGGGGAGACGACATCTGCGAAATCGCGTGGGTGGGGCCCGTGGCATTCTACGTGCGCGTTCTGAACGCCCGCATCAGCAAGACCTTCTTCCATTTTACGAAGTCGTTCGACGGATGATGACGCGGCACGTCAGGACGATTTGACGATGCGCATCGGCCTGCTATCGCGGGGTGTTCGCAACTACGCGACGCGGCGGCTGATCCGTGCGGCGAACGCTCTGGGGCATCGCGTCACGCTGCTCGACCCATTCAACTGCACGCTCGCACTGGACGGCTCCAAGCCGTGGGTCACGCACAACGGGCGCTCCGTGGATCGGCTGGACGTACTCCTTCCACGTCTGAGCCCCCAGACATCGAAGTACGGCTTGGAGGTCATCGCGCACTTCGAGCTGGCAGGCGTGCGTTCTGTCAACTCGTCGGCGTCCGTGGAGCTTGCGCGCCATAAGTGGCGGAGCCTTCGCGCGCTGTCGAAGGCGGGTCTGCCCATTCCACCCAGCTTCGCCGCTGGCAGCACGGAGTTCCTGGACAAGCCCATCGCGCGCGTCGGGGGCTATCCCTTTCTCATCAAGCCGTTCGAGGGCACGCAGGGCGTGGGGATGATGCTCTTCGAGACCCCCCTGACAGCGAAGTCGGCGCTCGACACCCTCTGGAACCTGCGTCAGGACTACGTTGCCCAACAGTTCTACGCGGAAGCCGCCGGGCACGACGTGCGGGCGCTCGTCATCGGGGATTGCGTGGTCGGCGCGATGGAGCGGATCGCTACCGAAGGCGACTTCCGCGCCAACGTCCATCGCGGCGGATTGGGCAAAGCGGTGACGCTCTCCGACCCGATGGCGGAGTTGGCGGTGCGGGCGACTCAGGCGCTCGGCTTGGAGATCGCTGGCGTCGATATGCTGACGACCCACGATGGGCCCGTGATCCTAGAGGCGAATCCGTCGCCGGGGTTCGAGGGATTCGAGCAGGCGACCAAGCAAGATGTCGCCCATCGGATCATCGAGTACGTCGCCCAGACCCGATGATCCCATCTTCCTTCATGCTTCGATAGGATTTTTCCCCCAGCACGACGTGATCCAGCACGGGAACGTCGAGCGCCTTCCCAGACTCGACCAGGCGCTTGGTGATGGCGATATCTTCCGGGCTGGGAGCCGGGTCGCCGGACGGGTGGTTGTGCGCCAGCACGATGCTCGCCGCCGAGTTCTCCAGAGCGAACCGAAAGACCTCTCGCGGATGGATGATGCTCGCGTTCAGGGATCCCGAGAACAGGGCGCGATGGTTCGTGATGATGTTTTTCGTGTTCAGACAGAGCACGTAGAGATGTTCCTGTTGCTCGCCGCGCAGGAACGGCGACAGGAAGGCAGCGACGTCGGAGGCTCTGCGCACGATCGGGTTCGTTGCGGGCGAGAATTGGGCCCACCGTCGGGCGAGCTCGAAGGCGGCTGCGAGCTGAGCCGCCTGAACGGGACCGATGCCGATGATCTGCGCCAGGGCTTGCGGCGATTCATCGCCGATGCGCACGAGGTCGCCGTCGTAGCGCCGGAGCAGGCGGTCTGCGGCTTCCCTCCCGCGTGTCCCGTTGCCCAACACCGCAGCGATCAACTCGTCCACCCGCAGGGGGCGAACGCCGTCGCGCAGCACGCGGTTGCGGGCTTCGTCCGGTGGCTTCGCGGTCATCGCGTTGGGCTCCCCCAAACGGCTTGCTTTTGGCGGAACGGCTGAGCAATAACGAAGAGTACGCGGCGTGGTCTGAATCAACTGGAAGGCTGATCATGGCAGAACATACGAACGCGGGTCAACCGAAGATCGTGGCGTGGATGAAGCCCTCGTGCGGATGGAGCAACGGCGTGCGCGCGGTTCTCGCCAAGTACGGGCTGAGCTATGAGGATCGCGACATCATCAACAATCCGCAGAACTTCTTCGACATGGTCCGACGGACCGGTCAGCGACTGCAGCCGTGCGTGCTCGTCGGCGAGGAGATGCTCGCGGACGTGAGCGGAGAAGAGCTCGAGGAGTGGCTGCTCGACAGTGGGACCGTCGAGCCGATCGAGTCAGATGTCGATGTCCCCATCGACCAGGGCTGCGCGGATCACGCCGACCACAGCGAGCCCGCCACGTTTGTCGGCCGGTAGCCGCTAGCGGCAGCCTTTGGCGACCTGCTGCGTGGGTTGCGCTGAGTTGGCACATTCGTGTAACCTGAGCGTAACCCATGCGGTCGGCAGGCGTCGTCGGTCGACGTACCCGCGCTGACGCGGAAGGTGTCAGGGAAGGAGGACTCGCGACAACAAGCCGCCTAAGTCCTCGTATTGGGTTCGATGGGGTGAACCGGCATCGTACGTTGTTCTACCGCCCATCCTGGGTTTGGAGGTACCGGATGAATCGTCGTACTCGTGGAGGAAGTCTCTGGCTTACAGCGATCAGTGTCGTCTTGCTCTCGACGCTCGCGTGCGTGAGCTACGCCAAGATCGACGCGAAGAATGTCGCCGGCGCTTGGATGCTTGATGAGAACAAGGGCGACAAGGCGAATGACACCTCCGGCAACAACAACCACGGAACCCTCCAGGGCAACGTGAAGTGGGTTGCCGGCAAGTACGGCAGCGCCGCCGCGTTCGATGGCACGTCATGGATCCAAGTTCCTTCGTCCGCCAGCCTGAACATGGAGAAGGAAGTGACCGTCATGTTCTTCGTCAAGACGAACAAGAAGATGGTCGACATGTGGGCGGACCGTCAGGCGGTCGTTGGGAAGCACTACCTCGAGTACGAAGTGGGCATCTATATGAACGGTCAGCTCCACACGTACACGAGCGACGGCGCCGGCAACTACGACGAAGGCATCATGACGACCATCAACGGGAAGCACCCGGATGGTGACGCCGATTGGGTCAAAGACAAGTGGTACCACGTCGCGTGGACGCTCAAGGGCGCTCACGAGATCGCCTATGTCGACGGCGTCCTGCTCGGCGAGCACGACAAGGCGCACGCGAACACCAAGCCCGGTGCCCATCCGGTGGAGTTCGGACGTCGTGTTGGTGGCGGCATTCCGGTCAGCGGCGCGGTGGACGAGGTCTGTATCCTGAACGTCGCCGCGAGCGCGGATGACATCAAGCTCGCCGCCCAGAAGGGCATCGGAGCGGCGCTGGGGATCACCGCCGTCGATCCGAGCGGCAAGGTCGCCACGACCTGGGCGTCTGTCAAGCGCTAGCGAACACCACGAACGACGCTCAAGAGCCGGAGCGCCCGAGGGTTCTCCGGCTCTTCGTCTGCCCGCTCGCGATGCGTGTTCATGTGTAAAGAAGTATACGATCGTCTGGAGGACGGGTACAGGAGTGGTCACTCGCGTTCGCATCGGCGTTGACTGGGATTTCGGCGTGGGCCATGGCTCCTGGCGATGTTCGTCAGCATGGCGGGCGCTCCGACGGCTCATGCAGGAGTGCCACGCGCCTCGCCCATGGGTTCTGATGGTTAACATAGACTGAGCGTCCTGACCATGGGCTCGCGCGCCTACTCAACCTGGTTTCGCTATAATCCCTTGTGCCAAGCGCATTTACGCGCAGAAACACGACCTCTAGTCATTGACACGCCAAAATATGTGTGGTATACAATCGTCAAGTGTGCGGTAGACACTGCTCGTAGTGACGTTTCATTACTTTTCCCGTCGAGGCTGGTTTGCCCAGCCTCTTTTTGTGCCCGCCTCGCAGGTTCCCGCCCAAAGCTCCCTGCCTCGCGTGACCGAGGAGACGGCGTCGGCTACGATCCAGGTGCGAAGCTTGATCATTCCCGCCGGAAGAGGACTCCCCATGACTATCCACGACCTCATCGAGCAGCGTCTGTGGGAAAGACCTGAATTCACGGGGTGGAATCGACTCCCTGGACGCGCGACGCTCCACCCGTACGCATCCGAAGACCTCGCGCGCGCCGGCGACGTGACCGCATCGGATCGCGTCCGGTCTCTGAACGGCGCGTGGTGCTTCACGTTGATCGACCGACCGGAGAATGCGCCTGAATCCTTCATCGATCCGGGCTTCGACGATTCGGCATGGAACCGGATCGAGGTCCCCAGCAACTGGACGATGGCAGGCTACGACCGCCCCCACTATACGAACGTCGTGATGCCCTTCTCGTGCGCGCCACCGCGCGTGCCCGAGGAGAACCCGACCGGGCTCTACCGGCTGCGGTTCGACATCCCTCAGGCGTGGTCGGGCAGGCGCATCGTCGTCCACTTCGGCGGCGTCGAGAGCGTTCTCGTGTTGTGGGCCAACGGCAAGTTCGTCGGGCTGAGCAAGGACTCACGGCTCCCCGCCGAGTTCGACCTGACGCCCTTCCTGCGCCCTCGCGGAAATCTGCTCGCCGCGATGGTCATCCGTTGGTCGGATGGCAGCTACCTCGAAGACCAGGATCACTGGTGGATGGCGGGCATCTATCGCGACGTGCGCCTCTACGCGACCGGCTCGGTACACATCGCCGACGTGTTCGCGCGGGGCGATCTGGGCGAAACATGCGAGCAGGGGACGTTGCGCGTCGCCGTTCGCCTGAGCAAGGAGGCGTATCGCGCGCATGGCTGGACGGTTCGGGCCACGCTCTATGACTCGAGTGGCACGATGGTTCTCCCCGAGGCGCTCGTTGGGCAGGAGGGCAAGGGGCATGCGTGGGAGCCGAAGGATGTCATTCGGCTCGAAGCCGCCGTGTCCAAGCCGGCGCTCTGGTCGGCGGAGGAGCCGAACCTGTATCGGCTCGTCGTGGCGCTGGTCGGCGAGGATGGTTCGATGGCGGAAGCCACATCCTGCCGCGTCGGGTTCCGCCGTCTGGAGATCCGCGACCGGGAGTTCCTCGTCAACGGCAAGCCGGTGCTGTTCAAGGGCGTGAACCGGCACGAGCACGACGACACGCGCGGCAAGGCGGTCACGATGGACTCGATGCTCGCCGACATACGCCTGCTCAAGCGGTTCAACTTCAACGCCGTGAGGACGGCGCACTATCCGAACGATCCGGCGTGGTACGAGCTCTGCGACGAGCACGGCATCTACGTCATCGACGAAGCGAACGTCGAGACGCACGCCTTCGAGTCCGACCTGGCTCACGATCCGAGGTTCACGCTCGCCTTCGTCGATCGCGGCGTTCGCATGGTGCAGCGCGACCGGAACCATTCGTGCATCGTCATGTGGTCGCTGGGCAACGAGAGCGGTTACGGGCCCAACCACGACGCGATGGCGGGCTGGATGCGCGGCGAGGACCCCTCGCGACCGATCCACTACGAAGGCGGCATCCGCTGGAACCGATGGGCGGAGGGCAGGCGGATCACCGACGTCGTCGGGCCCATGTACCCGTCCGTCGGTTCCATCATCGACTGGGCGGAATCGACCGACGACACGCGTCCGCTCATCATGTGCGAGTATGCCCACGCGATGGGGAACAGCTCCGGGAACCTGAAGGAGTACTGGGAAGGCATCGAGTCGCACCACGGCTTGCAGGGAGGGTTCATCTGGGACTGGGTCGATCAGGGCATCCTCAAGACGGACACTCGGGGACGAAAGTACTGGGCATACGGCGGCGACTTCGGCGATGAGCCGAACGACAAGAACTTCTGCATCAACGGCATGATCTGGCCCGACCGGACGCCGCATCCGGCGATGTACGAGTTCAAGAAGCTCGCCCAGCCGGTTGGCGTGCGAGCCTTTGACCTTTCGCAAGGCAAGATCGAGGTGACGAACAAGGCGTACTTCACGACCCTGGGATGGCTCGCCGGGTTCTGGGAGATCGCGGACGACGGCTTTGTCGTCGCCCAAGGAGAGCTTCCGGCGCTCGACACGCCGCCGCAGACGAGCGAGACGGTCACGCTCGCGTTGCCGGAGCTCCCGCCCCCTGGCGCCAGAGAGCGTTTCCTGACGGTTCGGTTCCGCACGCGGGAGTCGGCAGACTGGGCTGATGCGGGCCACGAGGTCGCCTACGAGCAGATGCCGATGGCGTCCGGTTCTCCGGTTCGCCCCAAGCCTCGGTCGGCGGCAGCCGTCGGGGCGGTTGGCAATGACACGGCGATCCGCATCGAGACGGACGGCCTTCGGGTCACGTGGGATCGAGCCCTCGGCGTGATGGACTCTCTCGTGTGGCGCGGGAAGGACCTGTTGCTGCGGGGGCCCATCCTCAACATCTGGCGCGCGCCGACGGATAACGACGGCATCAAGCAGTGGTCCAGCCAGCGGGGCAAGGCGCTCGGCCGGTGGCTCGACACTGGGATCCAGGCGGCGCGGTGCGAGCTGCTGGAGTCGGGCGTCGAGGCGGACAGCTCCGTGCGCGTCCGGCATCGCCTGACCGGCGTCGCGGCTCAGCACGAGGTTCTGCACGATCAGCGCTTCAGAGTGCTCGAGACGGGCGACATCCTCGTCGAGAACACCATCGAAGTGCCCGAAGCCCTCGCCGACCTGCCGCGCATCGGCGTCAGCGCGGTTCTAATGCCGAGCATGGAGCAGTTGACGTGGTTCGGCAGGGGACCGCACGAAAGCTACTGCGACCGGAAGGCAGGCGCGGCCGTTGCGCGGTACGCCAGCACCGTCACGGATGAGTACGTGCCCTACATCGTGCCGCAGGAGCATGGGAACCACGTCGACACGCGCTGGCTGGCGCTGTCCAGCGGCGAGGTGGGCTTGCTGATCGTCGGAGCGGACTTGTTCGAGTTCTCAGCGAGCCACTACGCCGCATACGATCTCTACGTCGCGACGCACACGAACGAGCTACGTCCGCGTTCCGAAACGATCCTGTGCCTCGACGTGATGCAGCGGGGGTTGGGCGGCGCGAGTTGCGGACCCGACACGCTGGAGCAGTACCGGCTCAGGGCGGGAACCTATCGCCTGAACTACCGGATGCGTCCGTTCACGCCGGGAACCGAGGACCCGGCAGACCTGGCGCGCCAGCGGATCGCGGGCGTCGGGGAATGAGGCATCGGTACGATGTCGTAGGGCGACGCGGTGTTTCGCCCGTCTCGCGAGGAGGGCGAGCAGTACCCGACGTGGACGGACGGCACGCCGTGAGATGTGCATCCGCAAGGCAGAACGGCAACGACCTGAGGCACACTCCAACGTCTGTAGGCGGCTGAGTCACTCGCCAACGCGCGGCTTGTCCGTCATTCCCGCGGAAGCGACGGAGAGCGCGCGGAGCGGGGCGCCAACCGAGTGCGACTCGCCGCATCATTCCCGCGAAGCGGCGACGGCGCGGATGTACTCCTCGCTGAACTCCAAATCCTTCGCGCCATCCGACGCGGGTGAGATTGTCGGCGTGCCGTCGCGCAGGCAAGCCACGAACGCGCGCGCCTGCTCCTCGAACGCCCACTTCTGGGACAGCACGGGGCTCAACTCGGCGGGGCCCGACCCGTCAAAGCCCGCCTGACGGTAGACCGTGACCTTCCCCGCCCGCTGTCGAGCCATCGGCGCGGGCATCTCCAGCCGAATCTGCCCCCGGTCGAAGTTGAGCGTGTAGAACTCGTCCCACCGGTGCTGCAAGCCGTAGCTGGACATTTCGAGGACGATGACGACGCCGCTCTCGGAGAGCGCTGTCAGCGTCCGCCCGTGCGGGTCGGCGTAGGCGATGTGGTAGTCCTCGCCGATGAGGTAGCGGATCAGGTTCACCTGATGAATGTAGAAGTTGACGAAGGCGATGTAGTGGTTCCCCTGCTCCTTCGACATCCACTCGGGAGCGCCTTCGCCGGTCTGTCCCTCGTAGGCGGGAGCCGGATCGCCGAGGTTGACGGGCGGCTCGTGCTCCATGATCCAGTCGCCGGAGGGCATGGTGACGCGCATGAAGGTCAGGTTTCCGGCTTCCCCGGACTCGCGCCACCGGCGGACGGTCTCCCGGACGTACTTCGCGCCGGGATCGTGCCGCTTCATGTAGCCGACCTGATAGACGATGCCCTTCTCATCCGCCAGCGCCGCCAACCTGCGCCCGTTCTCCGGGCGAATACACATCGGCTTCTCGGTGGTGACCGCCTTGCCTGCGTTCAGCAGGTCCGTCACGAGCGATGAGAAGAGGTGGAACCCCATGATGCCCACGACGCCGTCGAGGTTCGACCGTTCGAGCATCTCGTGGTGATCGCCGTAGAGCTCCTGGATGCCGTACCGTCGCGCGACCGCCTCCGCTGTCTTCTGGCGTCCCTCTGCGAGCGCGACCAGCTCGCAGTCGTCGATCTTCGCGTAGTTGGCGATGTGCGCGTTCTGTCCCATATAGCCGCAGCCGACGAATCCGAGCCGAACCTTCTTCGCCATGGTGCGATAGCTCCTGCAGCGCGAACCTGACGCGGCGCGAGTCTAGCACTCGTCCCGACGCGGCTCAACGCGGCGGCTTCTCGACCGTGACCGTCCTGCCAGCCTCGACCGCGATGGATCCCGACTCGCTCCCGTCGAGCCAGCGGACGCTCACCGTCGCCGACTGGGAAGCCTTGAGCCCAAAGAGCAGTCGCCGGTCGCTGTCGGATGCGTAGCTGCCGCCGGAGCGGCATTCGCCCGTCCGAGTCACGCCGTCGGGCGTCTCGACGCGGACCCGGGCTCCGAGCGCGTTCTGCGTTGGCGTGAGAACCACACGCACCCAGGCGTTGGCGTTCCCGCCGTCGTTCCGCAGGAGCGTCGCGCGGGAGCGCACGTTGTTGACCAGCGCGTCCATATCGCCGTCGTTGTCGAAGTCGCCGAACGCGACGCCCCGGCTGCTCTCCGGTCGGTTGACCGCCTCGCCGCTGGCAGCCGTCACGTTCTCGAACATCGTGCCGCCTTGGTTGCGGAACACGAGCTTCGGCTGCGCGTAGGTTCCGATCTGGTCGAACTCCTCGACGTTATCGTGGACGTGTCCATTGGCGATAAACAGGTCGAGCCATCCGTCGTTGTCGAGATCGACGAGCCCGACGCCCCACGCCAGATGCCGCAGGCTGACGGCTCCCGTGCCGGACGCGTAGGAGACGTCCGTGAAGAACCCGTCGCGGTCGTTGTGGTAGAGCGTGTTCACCTGATCCTGGAAGTTGGTCACGACGAGGTCGAACGCCCCGTCGTTGTCGTAGTCGCCCATGCTTGCGCCCATGCCGTTGCCGATGGTCGCGTCTTCTGCCACGGCGACACCGGCGAGCAGCGCGACCTCCTCGAACGTCCCGTCGCCTCGGTTCTGGTAGAGGAAGTTGGCGTTCATGTCGTTGGCGACGTAGATGTCCGTGTCGCCGTCGCCGTCGTAGTCGCCCGGCACGACGGCGAGCCCTCGCCCCGCGCTGGTGATCCCGGCTTCAGCCGAGACGTCGGTGAACGTCCCGTCGCCGTTATTGCGGTAGAGCGTGTCCGTTACCGGATCGAACGTCTCGGGCCCGCAGTAGACGCTGAGCCCTTTGAAGGGGCATCCGTCGCGCTCGCGCACGTAGTCCACGTAGTTGGCGACGAAGAGGTCTTGATCGCCGTCGCGGTCGATGTCGAGAAACGCCGCCGACGCGCTCCATCGCGGTTCGCCGACGCCCGTACGTTCCGTCACGTCGGAGAACGTGCCGTCGCCGTTGTTGCGGTAGAGGACATTCGCGCCGTAGTTGCAGACATAGAGATCGTCCCAACCGTCGCCGTCGAAGTCGCCGACGCAGGTGCCGTCGCCGAAGCCCGTGTCGCCGACACCGGCGCGTTCCGTCACGTCCGAGAAGGTTCCATCGCCGTTGTTGCGGTAGAGCCGATTGGGGAGACCCGCCGCCTGAAAGTCGCCGCCGTTGACCAGGTAGATGTCGAGCCAGCCGTCTCGATCGTAGTCGATGAACGCGCCTCCGGAGCCGACCGATTCCGGGAACAGATGCTCGCCCGTCGCGCCGTTGACCTGAACGAAGTCGATGCCGGCGGATTCGGTGATGTCCGTGAAGGTGATCCACGCGCGGCTTTCTGCCGCGAGCAGCGCCAGAACGAGAGCGATCCCAGGCAGGAAGGCAGTGCGGTGGATCATCGGTTCTCCTCGGATGGCGCTGGGGATGGCGCTGAAGCGCGCAAGATCGCGTTGCGGACTTGGATCACGGTTGCGTCGTCGGGGTCGTCGTGGAGGGCGCGTTCGAGCTCTGCCTTCGCCTCGTCGGTCTTTCCGGCGCGATGGAGCGCGTAGGCGTAGATCGCTCGATGCGCGGCGGCGTGCTCCGTGTCGGCGGCGGAGCGTGCGAGCTCGACCGCCTCATCGAGGTTCCTTGACGCCTTCGCCAGCAGCAGGGCGAGCGACGCCTTGGCAAAGGGCGCGCCCGGTACGAGCTCGATGGCTTTGCGGTAGTCCGCCTCGGCTCCGTCGAGCTTGCCGTTGGCTTCGCGGAGCATCCCGCGCCACCAGTAGCCCGGCGCCCACGACGGGTTCCGCTCGATTCCGGCTCCGTACGCGGCTTCGGCTTCATCGGGCTTGCCGGCGTCCTCCCGCACGCGTGCGAGCTGTCGGTAGACCGTCATCGAGTCGGGTTCATCTCGGCTGAGCGCCAGCAGGCGGTTCTCTGCGCTGTCGAAGTCGCCTTCGTCGCGGTCGATCAGCGCCAGGTAGAGCCGCGCCTCCGGCGCTGAGCGCGATGCCGACTCAGCGACGCGCTCGAACCCGCTACGCGCCGTGCCGAACTCTCCGAGCCGCATATAGACGAACGCGCGGAGCTGCACGGCGTCGAGGTTCGCGCCGTCCGCATCGACCGCCTTCTGCGCCCTCACCAGCGCGTCTTTCCACTGCTCCCGCTCGATGCGCACCTGCGCTTCGCGGGTGTAAAACTCGGAAAGCCTCCGCTGGTACTCGACGAGAACCCTCCGTGCCTCTTCCGCCCGACCCATGCGGCGGAGCGCTTGGGCGCGGGCGTAGTAGAATGTCGGTTCCGTCGGCTCGATCTCCGACGCGCGCGCCAGAAAGTCGCGGGCGGGGTAGAGGCGTCCCTGCTTGAGGGCGATCTGCCCTCTGCCGTAGAACGCCTTCGAGTTGCGCCCGTTGCGGGCAATGGCGCGGGCGAACGCCTGATCCGCCTCGTCGAGCCGGTTCAGGTTCATCAGGACGACGCCGAGGTTGTGCGCCGCGACGCCTTCGCCATCGCCCATCTGAACCGCCTGCGTCAGGTGCTCCCGAGCTCGTTCGAGCAGTCCGGCGTCGATCTCGGCGAGCGCCATCCCGACGTACCACTCCACGCGGAGGCTCCCGCTCGACACGCGGATCGCCTTCTCGTAGAGCTCGATGGCGGACTCGTACTGCTTGTCGGCGCGGAGCGCATCGGCGAAGACGCCCATCAGGATGGGATCGCCAGGAGCGAGTTCGAGAGCGCGGCGGAACGCGGCGACGGCTCGCGGCGCGTCGCTGAGCTTGAGCGCCGAGTCCCCCAGCCCGGCGTGCGCCGGCGCGAGGTCGGGATAGTCCTCGACGAGCTCGGCGTACAGTGCGAGGGCCCGCTCGAAGTTCCCGCGCTGATACTCCAGCTCGGCTTCCTGGAAGCGCGGCGGCGTTGAGGAAACCTCGTCGGCGTGCACCTGCCCGGCGATTGTCGCGAGCAGAATGACCCAGCCTATCGAACGAAGCATTGGCAGCCTGACCGAATGGGGTGTGGGGAGCCTCGGATAGGATGTATCATCCTCATCGCCGCACGGCAACGGACTCGATCCGCATCGGAAGGGCAGACATGAACGAGCGCAAGCGCCTACGCGTCGCGATGATCGGATGCGGCGGGCTCGCCCGGGGCGTGCTGCTGCCGGCGTTGAGCCTGGTCGATGAGCTGCGTCTCGTCGCCACCTGCGACCTCCGGCGCGACGCCGCCGAGGACGCCGCCGACCGCTTCCGCGCCGAACGCGCCTACACCGACTACAGCGAGCTCCTCGCCGTCGAGGAGTTGG
>VGLH01000071.1 GCA_016866785.1 Candidatus Poribacteria bacterium | reverse complement strand
GTTGGTCGAGAAATGAACCTCCTGCAAGCCGTCCCAATCGGGACCCAGCGCGGTCAGATCGAACGTCGTCGTCAACACGGTTGCCGTCGGCACGGTGACCGGGAAGTTCAGGTCCGCAGGCGATGGCACGCTCCGGTGCAGACGAAGGTTCGTCACACCGCCCAGCGTAGAACCATTGATCGTCACCGGCACCGACGTGCCGCGCACGCCGTTGTTCGGCACGATGGACGTGAACGCCGGAGCCGGCGGCGGCGGTGAGTTGATCATGAACGTGAGACCCGCCGACGCATAGGTGGAACCGCCGTTGGTCGAGAAATGAACCTCCTGCAAGCCGTCCCAATCGGGACCCAGCGCGGTCAGATCGAACGTCGTCGTCAACACGGTTGCCGTCGGCACGGTGACCGGGAAGTTCAGGTCCGCAGGCGATGGCGCGGTCCTGTGCAGACGAAGGTTCGTCACACCGCCCAGCGTAGAACCATTGATCGTCACCGGCACCGACGTGCCGCGCACGCCGTTGTTCGGCACGATCGACGTGAACGCCGGAGCCGGCGGCGGCGGCGGTGAGTTGATCATGAACGTGAGACCCGTCGACGCATAGGTGGAACCGCCGTTGGTCGAGAAATGGACCCCCTGCAAGCCGTCCCAATCGGGACCCAGCGTCGCCAAGTCGAACGTCGTCGTCAACGCGGTTGCCGTCGGCACGGTGACCGGGAAGTTCAGGTCCGCAGGCGACGGAACGCTCCGGTGCAGACGAAGGTTCGTCACACCGCCCAGCGTAGAACCATTGATCGTCACCGGCACCGACGTGCCGCGCACGCCGTTGTTCGGCACGATGGACGTGAACGCCGGAGCCGGCGGCGCGAACGGAGCGATGACGCCTTCGATCCTGACTATCGTGCTGGGGCTCACGACGAGCAAGTCCGCTCCCAGAGCCGCCATGCCCTTTGGATCGGTGATTATCGCCTGGGTATTGATGATCCCGCCGGCGATCTTGCGGACTCTGCCGTTGAACCGGTCGCCGATGAACAGGGTTCCGTCCCCGCTGAGGACCGTGTCCTGGGGCATCATATTCGCCGCCAGCGGAGGACCACCATCGCCGGAGAAGGCGTTCGTCCCGGTACCGGCGATCGCGGTCAAGGTGGCAGTCGCGTCATCCCACGTATACACTCGGTGACCCGGACTCGGTGAACCCGGATGCGTACCGGCGATGTAAATCAAGCCCGTCGGACTCGAAGAGATACCGAGTCCCCCCGTGCCGCTCGCTCGCAGCACGATGTTCCCGCTCGGATCGATCCGAACCAGTTGGCTGGTTCCGTAGACGGCGACGAAGATGTTGCCGTTGGGGGCGACCACCAGATCGCCCAGCGATGACAAGGCGGCGCTGGGCCCGGGGATCGGCGTATCGCTCGGAGACGTCGCTCCGCCTCCGGCGAGCGTGGAGATGATTCCTGCCGGACCGATCTTGCGGACGCGCCCGCCGCTGATAGCGCTGGCGTAGTGCTCGGAAATGTAGAGGTTGCCGACGCCGTCGCCCCAGACACCGACCGGATAGGAGAGCTGCGCGGCGGTTGCTGGTCCCCCGTCTCCGGCGCCGCCTTCCACGCCCGTTCCAGCGACCGTCGTGACGATCCCGCCGCTGATCTTACGGACCTTGTGACCGTATTCTTCGGTGTAGTACACGTCCCCGTTGGGCGCGACGTAGAGCCCGTGAGGACCGTTCATCGCGGCGGTCAGAGCCGTTGCGCCCTCGGCGGAAGAGCCCCCGCCGCCTGCGAAGGTCGTGACATCGCCCACAGCGGCATGCAGCCATGCTGCCGGAGCGATTGCTATCAGCGCAAGAAGAAACCGGAACGCGACACGATGCCACGCGCGGTGCATTACACGCTCCTTACTCGCCAGCAACCCCAGTCTCCCTCGGCAGGCTGACCCCATGATACGCATATCCGCAGTTCGTCGCAAGCGCAAACGGTGTGCTCAAACGCAGATACGGCCGAGAAGTTCACTGCTCATCGAGTCGACGGAGCGATAGGCGCATTCGATTGTCGCATGGCAGGCGGCGGACCCGTGGTACGCGACATGACGCGCCTATCGCCAGGCAATGGTCGCGAGCGCGGTTGTCCGCATCCATGCGACTCCGCTACACTACGGCTAGCAGGCTTGGCGGCGCGTCCCGAGGCGCGCCGACGCACCATGGCGGAAGGGGCGTATGAAGGCGGCATCGAGACACGCTCATGCGTCTCCCGTCACATTCCGCTCCATCCTCCTCGGCGCGCTCCTGATCCCGATCGACGTCTACTGGGTCACTCTCATCGAGGTGAAGTACTACTCCCTCGACGGGTCGTGCCTGCCTCTGTTCGTCCAGCCGGTGTTCTTCCTGTTCCTCGTCACAGTCGCCAACCTAGCGGTCATGCGGCTGGCTCCGCGCCACGCCCTCAAGCCCAGCGAGCTCCTCGTCGTCTACATCATGAACGCGATGTCGGTGACGTTCTCGGGTCACGACATGTTCCAGAACCTCTTCGGGGCGATCGTCCACGCGCAGTGGTACGCGACGCCGGAGAACGAATGGGGCGACCTCTTCCTGCGGCTCATTCCGTCGTGGCTGACGGTCGAGGACATGGACGTCGTCCGGGGGTTCTACGAGGGCGAGTCGAGCATCTACAACTGGCAGATCGTCGCGCCGTGGATCCGACCGTTCCTCATCTGGCTCGCGTTCGTCCTCGTCCTGATGTTCATGATGCTCTGCATGAACACGTTCATCCGCAAGCGGTGGACGGAGCAGGAGAAACTCGCCTACCCGAACATCCAGCTCCCCATCCGCCTGACGGAAGCCGCTGGCGTTCCCCTGTTCCGCGAGCGGATGCTCTGGATCGGCTTCGGCATCGCCGGGTTCATCACCGTCCTGAACGGCATCCATTTCCTCGTGCCGCAGGTTCCGTTCATCAAGTACGTCAAGCAGGAGAACGTCGGGCAGTACTTCACCGACAAGCCCTGGAACGCCCTGAACGGCATGACGATCTCGATGTACCCGTTCATGATCGGGCTGACGTTCTTCATGCCCCTCGACCTGTCCTTCTCGTGCTGGTTCTTCTACGTGTTCCGACGTGCGCAGCAGGTTCTCGGCGCGGCGGTGGGGTTCCGATCCCTGCCGGAGTTCCCCTACTTCGGGCAGCAGGGATGGGGCGCGTGGCTGACGCTCTGCGTTCTCGCCACCTGGTCGAGCCGCCACCAACTGCGCTATGCCTTCTCCGGCGTCGTGAAGCCCGGCAGCGTCGACGACGCCAACGAGCCCATCCCCTACCGCTGGGCGTTCGTCGGGCTCGTCCTGAGCGCCGTCGCGATCATCGCGTTCGCGCGGATCGCCGGTATGGCGATCTGGGTGGGCGTCCTCTTCTTCGCGATTTACTTCGCGCTCTCGGTCGCCATCACGCGGGTGCGGGCGGAGTTCGGGTCGCCACACGAGATTTACTACGTGAACCCCCACGACATGATGATCTCGTTCGTAGGAACGCGGCCCTACTCGCCGCGCAGCCTGACGGTCCTCTCGCTGTTCTACTGGTTCAATCGGGGCTACCGGAACCATCCGATGCCCAACCAGCTCGAAGCGTTCAAGATGGCGGAGATGAACGGCATCGGGAACCGGGGGCTGTTCGCCGCGCTGCTGGTGACGATCCTCGTCAGCATCGTCGCGACGTTCTGGGCGAACCTGCACCTCGCCTACCGCGACGGCGCGGCGATCCTCGGCGGGTTCAAAGACTGGGTCGGCTGGGAGTCGTTCAACCGCCTCCAGCGGTGGTTCATCTCGCCGACGCCGCCCGACGCGCCGCGCATCCTGTTCACGGGCATCGGCAGCCTCATGGTCATCGGCATGACGATCCTGCGAACGCGGTTCATCGGTTTCCCGTTCCATCCGGCGGGGTACGCGCTTGCCGTGAGCTTCGCCATGGAGTACTTCTGGTTCGCCGTGTTCGTCAGTTGGGCGCTGAAGCTGGCGATCCTGAAGCAGGGCGGGATCAGGGCGCATCGTCAGGCGATGCCGCTGTTTCTCGGCTTGATCCTCGGCGACTACTTCTTCGGCAGCATCTGGGCGATCATCGGGCCCTCGATTGGCATGCGGACGTACAAGATATTCATCTGATCGCCCGCCGGTGACGCCGTCGCTCCCGCGCAAGCGGGAGCCTAGAGTCCCTGGATTCCCGCTCCTGGCCCCGTGAAAACGGGGCTACGCGGGAATGACGGACAGAGCGAGAGCCGCGTAGTAAGGGCATTCGGCATGCGTCACATTCGAGCGGTCTTTGTGCGGGAGCTCTACGCCTACTTCGTCTCGCCCATCGCGTACTTCGTCATCGTGCCCTTCCTGCTCGTGTCGGGGTTCTTCTTCACGGCGGCGTTCTCCTACTTCGCGATGGGCTCCGTCCCGAACGCCCCCAACGAGCTCGTCGGCGGCATGCTCCAGACGATGAGCCTCCTGCTGGTTCTCGTGACGCCCCTGCTGACGATGCGCCTCTTCTCCGACGAGAAGCGCACCGGCACGATGGAGCTCCTGCTCACCTCTCCGCTCCGCGAGGCGGAGATCGTTATCGGCAAGTTCCTCGCGAGCTGGGCGCTCCTCTGCCTGATCCTGCTGGGAACCACACCCTACCCCATCTTCGTCCGGCGGTACGGGAACCCCGATATCGCGCCGATCCTGACGGGCTATCTCGGCATCCTGCTGCTGGGAGCCTGCCTGCTGGCGCTGGGTCTGATGGTCTCCAGCACGACGCGGAACCAGATCGTCGCCGCCGTATCATCGTTCGGGCTGTCGCTCGTCCTGTGGGTCATCAGCTTTCTGCCGGAGTCGCTCGGAGCCTTCGAGGGCTACAAGGCGATCCGCCCCGGGCTGGTCTATCTCTCTCTCCAGCAGCATCTCGACGAGTTCACGCGGGGCGTCATCGCCGTCAAGGACGTGATCTTCTATCTGTCGTTCACGGCGGTCTGTCTGTACCTGACGGTCGTGTCGGTCGTCTCGGCAAGGTGGAGGTAGGCGATGCGGCGCGCTCGCATCGAACGGACGCATGCGCTGCCCCTCGGCTTGATCGTCGCAGGGGTGGCTCTCCTGCTGATCGGAGCCATCGCGCGGCTGGCGTCCGGCAGGGCGACGCTGACGATGTGGCTGAGCCTCGGGGCGGGGATCGCCCTGATCGCCGGGGTCGCGGTTGCCTTCCGATCCGACACCCGCCGCCTCCTGACGGTGCGACAGACGGTCTACGGCGCGGTCGTCGCCGTAAGCGTCCTCGTGGTTCTCGCCGTCGCCGTGATGGCGAACCTGCTCGTCGCGCGCCGGTTCGACCGGCAGATCGACTTCACGGCGGAGAAGTACTTCACCCTCGCAGATCAGTCCGTCCAGATCGTCCGTTCGCTCAAGGAACCCGTCCACGTCATCGGGTTCTTCACGACCGACGCATCGGACTTCCGCTATCGCGACCGCCAGCTCGCCGAACAGCTCCTCAAGCTCTACGCGCGTACCAGCGGCGGGAAGCTCACCTTCGAGTTCCTCGACCCCTACCAGAACGCCCAGAAGGCGCAAGCCTACGACGTGCAGTTCGAGAGCAAGACCGTCTTCGAGATGGGGGGACGGCGCGAGTCCGCATCGACCGTCAGCGAGCCCGACTTCACCTCGGCGCTCCTCAAGCTGACCCAGGACGAGACGCTCAAGGTCTACTTCACGACGGGACACGACGAGCGACCCATCGACGAATACGCCCGCAACGGCTATTCTGACGCCGCCGAGACGCTCAGGAGGCAGAACTACGAGCTCGCCAAACTCGCCCTGCGCGCCACGAACCCGATGGCGGTTCCGGCAGACGCGAGCGCCGTCGTGATCGCGGGCCCGCGCCTCGCGTTCGAGCCGGGAGAGATCCAGGCGCTCGACGCCTACATCGAAC
Source organism: Candidatus Poribacteria bacterium (assembly GCA_016866785.1). Lineage (NCBI taxonomy): Bacteria > Candidatus Poribacteria > Candidatus Poribacteria bacterium. Next base: position 15,400 of record VGLH01000071.1, on the reverse strand, counting down.
ACGGTGGACGCGTCCTCGCCTTGTTCGATCCGCCGACGACGGACCAGGCGGCCCTTGGCGAATGGCTCTCCGGCAAGGGCGTGACCGTCGGGAACGACCTCGTCGTCGATCTGTCCGCGTTCTACCAGAGCTTCGAGAACCCCATCGCCCAGATGCAGTCGCACGCCATCACAACGTCGATCCGGCAGTACATCATTCCGTTCGTCGGCTCGTCCAGCGTGACGCCGCTGGAACCGATGCCCGCCGGATGGGAGGCATCGCGCCTCATCGAGACGACGGACAACGAGCTCGCGTCCTGGGCGGAATCCGACCTGATGACCTTCCCGCCGAGGAAGGACGGAGCCGACGTGCCGGCTCCCGTGTCGATGGGAGTCGCCCTGACGAAGCAGTCGGGCTCCGGCACGGATGGCAGGATCGTCGTGTTCGGCGATTCGGACTTCGCCTCGAACGCCGTCGCTCCGACAGGCGGCGCGGACCTCCTCCTGAATGCCGTCAACTGGCTCACCCTTCAAGAAGACCTCATCGCCATTCCGGCGAAGGACCCCAGCCAGCGGCAGCTCAAGCCAGTCGTGACGCGCGCTGAAGCCCTCGCGTTCCTCACCGTGACCTGGTTTCTGGTGCCGATCCTCGTGTCGGCGCTGGGAGTCATCGTCTGGATCAGGCGGCGCTGACGGTGAACGTACGCCGGACCCTCCTCATAGCGGGCGCTCTGCTCGTCGTCCTGCTCGGACTCGTCATCGCGTTCCTGCGCACGCCGCCGTCGGATGATGGCAAGGATCCCTCCTCGCCTGAACTGAGCGCACTCCTGGAGATCGCGGCGGCGGATGTGACGGGCTTGGGACTGCGGTGGTCGGACGCGCATCAAGGCTCCGTCGGCGCGGAGCGGAAAGACGACGAGTGGGTCCTGACGGCTCCGCGATCGGGCAGGGCGGACACGGACCGCATCGACGCGCTGTTGCGCATCCTCGAACGGACGGTTCGCAAGGAGGTGCAGGGCTCCGACGCCGAATACGGGCTCGACCATCCCCAAGCGACGCTGACGCTGAAGACCGCTGCCAAGTCGGCGACGCTCCTCTTTGGGAATACCGGCGTCAACTACTCGGCATACGTGAAGGTGCAGGGGGCGGATCGCGTTCTCGTCGTCGAGTCGTCGGCGCTCAACCTGCTGCCGAAATCGGCGGACGATCTGCGAGATCGGCTCGTCGCCCGGTTTCGGCCGGAAGATGTCTCCCGTGTGCGCGTGACGAGAGGGACGAAGACGATGGCGGCGGAGCGGAACGAGGACGCCTGGCGGCTCACCGAACCGTCCCCCGCTCCGGCGAACGAGAAGCGCGTCGACGCGGCTCTGGAGACACTCGCGGCGATCGGCGTCAGCGTGTTCCTGGCGGACGACGTGACCGACCTGTCGCCGTTCGGTCTCGACCCGGCTCCTCTCGTCATCGAGGTCGAGCTCAAGAGCGGTAAGGCCGTCGGGCTCCGCGTCAACGACGTGCTCACACAGGAGGGGCGCATCGTTCTCAGCGTCGAAGGGAGAGGATCGGTCTACACGGCTTCGCCCGACTTCCTCGAATCGGTTCCCAAGAGCGCGTTCGACTGGCGCGACCGGCGATTGACGGACATCCAGCGTACCGAGGCGACGCGGATCGACGTCGAAAACACGACAGGCAAGTACTCCTTCACCGCCCAGCGCGACGACGTGACGACGACCTGGAAGATGACGGCTCCCGGCGCTGCCGCCATCGACTCGGAACACATCGACGCCCTGCTGTTCGGGCTCGACTCGGCGGAAGTGGGCGCGATCCTCGACGAATCGGGCTCCAGAGCGGCGATGTTCGGCTTGGCGAAGCCGCGCGCGACCGTGCGGATCGCCGTCGGCGAAGAGGTCACGACGATCCGGTTCGGGAAGCGATCCGACGGCGGGGTCGCCGTGCAGTCGAGCCGGTCGCCCGTCATCGGCGTTCTGCCGATGGATCAGGCGGAACCGTGGCTTGGCGACGTGTCGAAGCCTTGAGCGAGGGAACGCGATGCCGGAGCGCTATCTGGGAATCGACCTGGGCGGTACGAAGATCGCCGCCGTCGTGGCGGATGAGAAGGGCTCCGTCCTCTTCCGGGAGCGCCGCCCGACGCGTCCGGGGCGCGGCGTGGAAGCCGTCGTCGACGAGATGGTCGCTATGGCGTCCATCGTTGCCGGGAACGCGGGCATCGCCGCGGCGGAGGCGCGCGCGCTGGGCGTCAGCTTCGGGGGCCCCATCGACTCGCGGCGCGGGATCGTCTACTCGCCAGCGAACCTGCCGGGTTGGGACGCGATCCCTCTGCTTGAGATGTTGGAGGCGCGTCTCCCCGATCTGCCGATCGTTCTCGACAACGACGCGAACGCCGCCGCGCTCGCCGAGTGGCGTTTCGGCGCGGGACGCGGGTTCGACCATGTCCTCTACATGACGATGGGCACCGGCATCGGGGGCGGGATCGTTTCGGACGGGCGGCTTGTGCGCGGGTCGCGCGACGCGGCGGGCGAGGTGGGTCATATGTGCCTCGTCCACGACGGACCCGTCTGCGGCTGCGGCAAGCGGGGCTGCCTGGAGGCGTTCTGTTCGGGTCCCGCCATCGCCCGCCGGGCGGTCGAGAAGCTGCGGGCTGGGGCGTCGCGGCACGGCTTGGCGGAAGGGGTTCCGCTGACGGAGCTTCGGACGGAGCACCTCGTCGCCGCCGCGCGCGAGGGCAACCCCTTCGCGCTGGAGCATCTCCGCGAGACGGCGTACTATATGGCATGGGGTATCGGCAACGCGCTCAACCTGCTGAACCCCGAGGTCGTCATACTGGGAACCGTGGCGACTGCCGCCGGGGACCTGTTCCTCGACGACGTGCGGGGGTATCTGCCCCTGTTCGCTATGCCGCGAGCGGCAGCGGACGCGCGGATCGTGCCGGCGGAGTTGGGGGAAACCGTCGGCGACTACGCCGCCATCGCCCTCGCGATGGGCGTGTGATGGCTCATGGTCGAACGGCTCGTCTGATGGAACCTCACATCGAACGCATTGTGCGATCGCTCAAACAGGAATCCGCCTCGCTGTACGGCTCCCGTCTGCGGGGCGTCGTGCTGTTTGGGTCTCATGCCCGCGAAGACTCCTCACCCGGATCGGATATCGATGTATTGGTCGTCCTCGACGGCAACGTCGATCCCGGCGAGGAGGTCAGGCGTACTGGAGAGGTCGTCTCCACGCTCTCCCTTCGCCACGATGTGACTATCTCCTGTGTGTTCGTCTCGTCGGAGCGCTACGCACACGAACGGAGCCCGCTTCTGATGAACGTACGGCGAGAGGGAATCCCGGTGTGACCGATGAGCAGGCAGCGCTAGTCCGGAAGTCACGCCAAAGCCTTCGTGCTGCTCAGCTCCTGTGCGACGATCACCTCTACGACTTCGCCGTCTCGCGCGCTTACTATGCGATGTTCTACGTCGTCCAGGCGTTGCTCCTATCCGAAGGACTCACGTTCTCCAAGCACGCCGCCGTCATTGCCGCCTTCGGGCAGCGCTATGCCAAGTCGGGACGGGTCCCTGTGGCGTTCCATCGGTACCTGATCGAAGCCCACGAGAGTCGCAACATCGGGGACTATGACACAGGATCCGGCTTCTCCGAGGAACAGGCAGGTGAACACATCGACCGCGCGCATCGGCTGCTGGAGCACGCTCTGACGATGCTGGACACACCTGCCGGTCCGCGCTCGTAAGCCGACCGACGGCGAACGCTGATCGGCGACCGTCGCTCGACGCCGGAGCATCTCCGCGAGACGGCGTACTATATGGCATGGGGTATCGGCAACGCGCTCAACCTGCTGAACCCCGAGGTCGTCATACTGGGAACCGTGGCGACTGCCGCCGGGGACCTGTTCCTCGACGACGTGCGGGGGTATCTGCCCCTGTTCGCTATGCCGCGAGCGGCAGCGGACGCGCGGATCGTGCCGGCGGAGTTGGGAGAAACCGTCGGCGACTACGCCGCCATCGCCCTCGCGATGAGCGATGTTTGACGACGCGCGGCTCCATTCATGCACACCCACCACCGGCAGGGGAAAACTCATGAAGCGTATCGGCTATCTCGTTCTCGCCATCTGCGCGTCGATCTCCATGCACGCATGGGGACTGGACAAACCCGTCATCTACTACTCGTTCGAAAACCTGAAGGGCGATACGGTCGCCGACCTGTCGGGCAACGGAAACGAAGGTAGGCAGGAGGGCGGGCCCAAGGTCGTGGACAGTCCGCTCGGCAAGGGGCTCCACTTCGAGGGAACGCGCGTGACATTCCCGGTCTCCAAGTCGTTCCACGGGAACCTGTTCCAGGACACCTTCACCCTCGTCGTGTGGATGAAGCCGACGCTCAAAGCGAACACGTGGCAGCAGGTCTTTCGGTCGATCCGCGCGGATCGGACGAACGACACGCTCTTCGTGAACAACGATGGGCGGCTCTCCTGGCGGGGTCACGTGAAGGCGGTCTGGGCGGGCGGCATGTGCGAGACGGATCCGGGCGTCACATCGGCGGACAAGTGGGCGCACGTCGCCGTAACGGGCGACAAGAAGAACTTCCGCATCTATGTCAACGGGGCTCTCTCGAAGGAGTCGGCGTTCCAGACGACGGACGGCGAGAACGTCACGTTTTTCCTCGGCGGCCAGGCGGGCGGGGAGTCTTACACGGGCTCGGAGGACGAGTTCGCCGTGTTCACGTCCGTTCTGAAGGACGCCGAGATCAAGAGCCTCATGGACAAAGGTGTTGGGCAGGCGCTCGCTGTGCAAGCCCAGAGCAAGCTCACGGCGACCTGGGCAGGTATGCGCGTCGCGCGCTAGCGCCGATACGGACAACCGCGCTGCCGGTGAGGCTGGGTCGTTGCGTCCGCGTTGCCTTGCGGCGCGCGCAGTGATACCGTCCTGCCACAATCCCTGACGCCCGCGCGACGCCTGCCTGGAAGGACACGCCGATGTTCCGTGGTTCCATCGTCGCCATCGTGACGCCGTTCCGCGAAGACGAGAGCCTCGACATTCCGCAGCTCAAGAAGCTCGTCGAGTTCCATATCGAGCACGGAACCCACGGCATCGTGCCGTGCGGCACGACGGGCGAATCCCCCACGCTCTCTCATGAGGAGCACGAGACGGTCGTCGAGGAGACGATCCGCGCCGTCGACGGGCGCGTGCCGGTCATCGCGGGAAGCGGCTCCAACTCGACGGCGGAAGCCCTCCGCCTGACGCGCCATGCCAAAGCCGCCGGAGCCGACGGCGCGCTCGTCATCACGCCCTACTACAACCGTCCGACGCAAGACGGCTTGATCCGCCACTTCACGAAGATCGCCGACGCCGTCGAAATCCCGATGATCATCTACAACGTGCCGGGGCGAACGGGCACGGACATCCTGCCGGAGACGCTCGCCAAGCTGTCGGCGCATCCGAACATCGTCGGCGTCAAGGAAGCCACCGGGAGCCTCAAGCGGACGAGCGAGGTGGTCGCCGCGTGCGGGGAGGACTTCACCGTCCTGTCGGGCGACGACATCGTGACGCTGCCCATGATGAGCGTCGGGGCGAAGGGGACGATCACGGTCGTCGCCAACATCGCGCCGGGGCAGGTCGCCGAGATGTGCGACGCCTTCGACGCGGGCGATCTGGCGCGGGCGCGGCAGCTCCACTACGACGTGATGCCGCTCTCCATCGACCTGTTCATCGAGACGAACCCCATCCCGGTCAAGACGGCGATGCAGATGATGGGACTCCTCAACGGCGTGATGCGCCTGCCGCTCTGCCCGATGGGAGCCGCCAACGCGGAGAAGCTGCGGGCGTCCCTCAAGGCGTGCGGGCTGCTCTCCTGACCGGCGACGCGGGGGATCGGCGATGGATGCGGCGATCGACCTGCCGATGGCGGAGATCGAGGCGTTCTGCCGCCGTCACCGGATTCGCCGACTGGCGTTGTTCGGGTCGGTCATCCGAGACGACTTCACGCCGGACAGCGACGTCGACGTGCTCGTGGAGTTCGAGCCGGGCGCGCGCGTCGGTCTCGCGTTCTTCTCGATGCAGCGGGAGCTTTCGGAGATCCTGGGCAGGAACGTCGACCTGAACACGCCGGGATTCCTGAGCAAGTACTTCCGCGATGAGGTGCTGCGGGAGGCGCAGGTCGTCTTCTCCATGCAGCAGGAACTGTCGGACATACTGCATCGAGATGCGGCGCGCTGCGATCCATGTTAGAGACATCACTGATGTAATCTTGTGTGTTCTCGTCCACTGGGGCGCTGCGACGATGAGAACTGGAACCGACGACGAGGACTATTACCTCATACTCGGCGTGCCGCCCGATGCGGACGAAGAGACGATCCTCAAAGCCTACCGTCTCAAGGCGAGCCAGAACCATCCCGACAAGGTGAATAGTCTCGATCCTGCGTTCCGCGCGCTGGCAGAGCGTCGCATGCGCCGGATCAACGCGGCTTACGACGTGCTCCGCGACCCCGACAAGCGGAGGGAGTACGACGCAGCTCACGGTCCGCACAGGCAGCAGCAAGACGAAGAGGCGGCGCGCCAACGCAGAGAGCAGGCGGCACACGAACGGGCGCAGCGTGAGGATCAAGCGCGTGCGGAACGCGCAGAGCAAGAAGAACGAGAACGGACGCGACGTGAGGCGCGAGCACGTACGGAGCGGGCGGAGCAGGAAGCGCGAGAACGGGCGGAACGGGAGGCGCGAGCGAGCGTGGAGGTCGCCACACTCGCCGGGCATACGAGTGCTGTCAGGTCTCTCTCTTTGAGCCCGGACGGTCGGACGCTCGCCTCGGGTTCGTATGACACGACGGTGCGGTTGTGGGACGTGGCGTCGCGCCGGCAAGTCGCGGCGCTCGCGGGGCATACGGAACCGGTCCATTCGGTGTCTTTCAGCCCGGACGGTCGGACGCTCGCCTCGGGTTCGCATGACAGTACGGTGCGGTTGTGGGACGTGGCGTCGCGCCGGGAAGTCGCGGCGCTCGCGGGGCATAGGGATTGGGTCAGCTCGGTGTCTTTCAGCCCGGACGGTCGGACGCTCGCCTCGGGTTCGTCTGACAAGACGGTGCGGCTGTGGGACGTGGCGTCGCGCCGGCAAGTCGCGGCGCTCGCGGGGCATACGGGACCGGTCTGGTCGGTGTCTTTCAGCCCGGACGGTCGGACGCTCGCCTCGAGTTCGTATCAAGAGGTGCGGTTGTGGGACGTGGCGTCGCGCCGGAAAGTCGCGGCGCTCGCGGGGCATACGGATTGGGTCTGGTCGGTATCTTTCAGCCCGGACGGTCGGACGCTCGCCTCGGGTTCGTCTGACAATACGGTGCGGTTGTGGGACGTGGCGTCGCGCCGGGAAGTCGCGGCGCTCGCGGGGCATACGGGACCGGTCTCGTCGGTGTCCTTCAGCCCGGACGGTCGGACGCTCGCGTCGGGTTCGTATGACAATACGGTGCGGTTGTGGGACGTGGCGTCGCGCCGGGAAGTCGCGTCGCTCGCGGGGCATACGGGATCGGTCTGGCCGGTGTCTTTCAGCCCGGACGGTCGGACGCTCGCCTCGGGTTCGTCTGACAAGACGGTGCGGTTGTGGGAGGTCCCCTCGAACCGGTAGCTCCGCCTCCCTCACGGGCGCGCGCACTCATCACCTCTTGTGCTGATATCGTTTGGCGGGCAGGGCTCGGCGTATCGTGGTATCCGGGTCGTCCAATGCAGCGACTGTGGTACCATGGATCAGAAGGAGAACGCTGGTGAAAGGCATTCAGTACGTCGTGGACGAGACTGGGAAACAGACCGCCGTTCTGATTGACCTCAGCGCATGGGGCGCGATCTGGGAGGACATCTACGACGCTTGGTCGCGGAATCCAGGAAGGGCAACACCAAGATCCCGTGGGACGAGTTCGAGGCGGAATTGGATGGGGAGGAAGCCAAGCATGGCGGCGTATCGAGTTCAGGTTGACTCTGACGCCGCGAAGGAGATGAGAGACCTTCCTGCCGACACCCAGCTTCGTGTTCGAACCGGAATCCGCGCCTTGGCAGGCGACCCACGTCCTCACGGCGTCCAGAAACTGCGCGGACACAATGATCTCACCGTGTGCGCGTTGGCAGTTATCGCGTCATCTACCGCATCCATGACGACGCCAAGCTCCGTCACTGTGGAATACGTGGGCAATCGACGCGACGCGTACCGCTAGAGCGCAAGCATAGCAGTCGGTTCTTCCTCGACGCTGTTGGATGCCTTCCGACGGCGTGCTATCATCGCCGCGACGCAACCTCGTCCCATCGAGATAGGCTCGCGCCATGGAGAAGATACGCCGCCTCGCCGCTCTGCTCGAAGTCGGGATCGAGGAATACGAGACCGCCGTCAAGACGCTCCAGGCGGAACGCCTCAAATACCTCCGCCTCTCAATGACAGACGGCTTCGGCGATGACGAGAACACCTCGCGCATGTCGTGGCTCACGCACCTCAAGACGCTCGAAGTCTCCGCCGCGAACCGGCTCGACGCGCTGCGGCAGGGAGTCATCAACGCCGCCGTCGAGATCCAGAGCGACGCCCAAGCCGCCAAGGCAGCGACTACTCCGGCGTCCGTCGAGCCCGACGAGTCGGAGGACCCCGAGCTACCCAGCGACGCGGACAAGGTGTGATACGAGGTGTGACGCGATGGAGTTCGGGCGGATCATCGGGACGGTCGTTGCGACGCGTAAAGACCCCTCGCTGGACGGCATGCGCCTCGTCGTCGTCCAGCCCCTCGACGAGTACGGCGCTGCGATCGAGCGCCCGCTGATTGCCGTCGATCCCGACTCCGCCGCTGGAGTCGGCGAGCACGTGTTCTACGTCATCGGAGCCGATGCGATGATGGCGTCCGCCTCGCCGAAGCCCCTGCTGCCCGTCGACGCCGCCATCGTCGGCATCCTGCACGACGTGCATATCGCCCGACCGATGGAAAAGCCCTCCCGCCCATGATGCTCGCCCGCGTGATCGGCAAGGCGGTTTCCGTCGTCAAGCACACGGCGTACGACCGCCGCCGCTTGCTCGTCGTCCAGCCCGTGACGCCGGCGCTCACGGCGCGCGGCAAGGCGATCATCGCGGTCGATTATGTGGGAGCGGGTGAAGGCGACCTGGTCGTCGTCGGGGCAGGACCCGGCGTCGCCGCTGAGGTGTTCGGCGTGAAGCGGGCTCCCATCCGCGAGCTCGTCATGGCGATCGTCGATCACGTGGACATCGGTTCCACCTAGACACAGCACCGTGTTCCCTCGGATCAGGAACCGAGTCCGTCCAACAGCTCGGCGACGGTCTCGATTGCGGGCGCGATACCTTCCTCACACATGATCCCGAGCCCAAACGCCGGCACGTCCCTCGCCAGGCTGTCGAACACGGGTCGATAGCCCCGGAGCGTTCGCGACCGCCCGTACATGCGGATCGGCGCTCCAAGGGCGCGGCGCGCTTCGGACACCGACAGCCTGCGCACGGTCGCCTGGTCACTCCGTTCCAGGAAGCAGAGAGCCGCCGGCGCTGCGGAGAGCGCGATCCGCCCGTCGAATGCCCGCTCATCCCAGACGCGCTTGTCGTGATGCTCGAACCGATGGGGAGGGACCTCACTCCAGATGATAGTCGGCGTCGGGTCGCGGAGCTCGACGCGCCACCATCGCCCGTAGACGCGCAGGTTCCGTCCATCCACCAACAGCGTGTCATCGCCCAGGTACTCGAACCCGTGCCGGACCACGAGCCCAGCCGCGAGGGTGCTCTTGCCGCTGGCATGGTCTCCCACCAGGATGGCGGCCTTGCCTCCGCGCGCGACCGCTGCTCCGTGGATCGCATACATCGGGGGAACCGTGAACAAGCCCATCCAAAGCGGCTCGACGAGCGACTCCGCCGCCCAACGGAGGTCTGTTCCCTCGCGCACGACAGCGACCGCGCTGCGTTGATCCGGCGACAGGAACGTGAACGATGACGCTCCTGACAGGAGTAGCACTCCTGGCGGCATGACATGCCCCACGACGGACGGCACACGCGCCGCCTCCCCATCGTACGGGACTAGGTAGGCAGAGGCGACCACCTGCGCGCCGGTCGGCGGTACATCGGCGCGGCTCCATCTCCGGATAAGCGGCTCGATCTCAGCCTCGAAGGCAGCGTCGTTCACGCTCCACGTCAGCAACCTGCCGTAGACGGCAGCGGCGTGCCTCTCCCCGGCGTCGAGTGCGCGCGCGGACCTCTGGACGATGGTCAAGCCAGGCGGCTCGCGACGTGTCATGCCGCACTCCTCAGACGCCAACGCTTCCGGAGCCAGCGCCAAGCGCGTCGCGGCCTCGTCGCCGGCGGGCTCCACGCGTTGAGCACCGCGCGAGCCGTGTGCCCCGCCACGAAGCGTCGTGAAGTTGTGGTCACAGCCATGCTCGACGCAGCTCGAGACCCGCGCCACAGCACTTCCATCGGACGGACGGCGACGTCGGCTCCGGCGAGACGACTGCCCAAGCGAAATGCCGTAGACACCCGCTCAGCCGCGCAATGCATCGGCACAATGTCCTCACCGAACGCCTTGGCGACCATCCCGAGCACCAGGCTCACGGCGCGCATCGCGCGCGGGTCGGACGCCTTCGCCCGGACCTCGCTCCAATCGAGAAGCGCCGAGTGGAGCAGCAGCGCCGCGTCGACGAACCCGACCGTGTGGCGGAACATGTGGCACGCCACATGGAGGCAGATGTGCACGAAGTGGCTCGCTGCGTCGTCCTCGTGGCGGATCACGAAAGGCGTCTTCACAAAGCGCATCTTGTCAACGCTGCCGGTATGGACTTCCACGAAGAGCGTCCGGTTCCCCCACTCCAGCAGCTCCGGCGGAACGGGGTCGTCCGATTCGAGCATCGGCAGACCTGTCCACGTCGGCTCGGCCGAACGACGATGCACCGCGTATTCGAAGGGCTTCGAATTGGGGGAGACCTGATAGCCCAGACGTACCAACGACTCGCGCAGCGTGCCGAAGTGCGCCGGATCGACCCCGATGTCGATGTCACCGAACAGCCGCGTCGCGTTGCTCATGTGCGTCGGATAGACGCGTTCGGTGAGCCACATGCCTTTGAGTGGGACGATGGGAACCTCGGCAGCGTCCTGAATGGAGTCCAGTTCCCGCTTCAGGATGGCGTACCGCCTGCCGCCAGCGGCGAGGACGGCTTCCAGTCGGTCTCGAAGCTCCAGCGAAAGCGGCAGATCACCGTCTTGCTCCGCCGACAGGAGGGCAGACGCCACTAGCAGCGGCGACCGGTTCCGCCGCCAGAACGCTTGCCAGAAGGCTTCCATCTCGGATTCGAGCCGACGCGTGAGCGGAACCAGCTCGGAGCGATCTCCCAGCGCGGTACGCCGGACGGCTGCTCTCAGCGTCATTGCGAACAGGTCGACTGCTGCCACCGCCCAACCCCCAGACGGAGATTAGGACATGGACTTACTAGGGGCAAGGCGGCTTCGGATGGGCTGTTCGGTTTTCGGTGGGAGGGAGATGAGAGCCTGGACGCTAGCCGGTTGACCGCACACCGTCCGACGGAAGCCCTCACGAGTTAGAACGCGAATCCTCTCAGCAGTTCGTTGATCTCGTCCGGTTCAAAAGCCTCCGGGTCGAAGGAACCGCCGACCCACTCCAACAAATCATCGTGGTCGGGATGGTTTGGGTCCTGCAGCGCCAACAGGAGGTCCTCGTAGCCCCAGATGCTGCCGCAGTCTTCCGGCGGGCATGCGCGCCTTCCCTTAATGCAAACGGGGTACTTCGCCCCTTCCTCTGGCGGCAGGACTTTCTCGAGGACGATCTCGTGTTCCCACCCATCGCCGAAGTCGTACTGGTACTCGATCTTGTCTCCGATGCTCGTCAGCGCCTGACTCAGCCGCACCTTGCGCTCATCCCGGACATCGAGGTCTATGTCGAGATCGCGCGCGTCGTAAGAGACTCCCCGATAGTGAACGCGTGAAGATGGCCGTCCATCCAACCCATGGCAACCTGGAGAATGGCATGGAACTGGTGAAGCCGTGTGTCACTACGCACCAGAAGCCTTCGCCAGATCGGTGGTTTGATGTCTTTCAGAACCACCTTGAGCTGCTGAATCGTCACTGGCTCTTGCTTTGGCATCTTCCCTGCCTCGTCGTCAGTGGTGTGAGCGTCGGCGAGAGGATTCCCCATCCGGCCGCTTGGTTGCGTGTGGAACCACCATGCTGCACGCAACTTGGGTGCTACAGAGCGACTCCTCCGCGTGCCTCGGATCGTACCAGCGCCGCTGAAAGTCCTGGGCGAGATTCCTCGGCATGCAGATCGACGCCATTCTACCGCTCACGCGCCCGCTGCGCACACGAGCCGCCGGGGGAGGAGGTCACCGCCCGTAGTAGTCCTGGATCGCCGTCGCCGATATCTCCTGGTTGCGGAACGCCTCGATGCCCATGACGCCCGCCTGCGCGCCAGCGATCGTCGTGATGAGCGTGATGTTGTGCTCCAGCGCCATCATGCGGATCTTGTCCTCGTCGGGCGCGTGCTCGGCTCCGCTGGGCGTGTTGATGATGAGATGGACGGCGTTGTTCTTCACGTAATCGTGGATCGTCGGGCGTCCCTTGCCGATGCTGTAGACCAGCGTCACCGGGATACCGCTCCGCATGAGAACGCGCGCCGTCCCGTGGGTTGCGACGATCTGGAACCCCAAGTCGGCGAGCCGCTTGGCGATGAACGTGATCGCCCGCTTGTCCTTGTTCTTGACGCTGATGAACGCCGTCCCGCCGCTGGGCAGCGGATGCCCCGTCCCGATCTGAGCTCGGGCGAACGCCTTGCCGAAGTCCGGGTCGATGCCCATGACCTCGCCCGTGGACTTCATCTCGGGACCGAGCAGCGGATCGGCTCCCGGAAGACGCTCGAACGGGAACACAGGAGCCTTCACGCTGAAATACTCCGGCACGAGCTCGCGCGTGTACCCGAGCTCCGCGAGCGTCTTGCCCGTCATGACGCGCGCGGCGAGCTTCGCGAGCGGCACGCCGATTGCCTTGCTGACATACGGGATCGTCCGCGAGGCGCGAGGGTTCACCTCCAGGACGTAGACTTCGTCGTTCTTGATCGCGAACTGGACGTTCATCAGACCGATGACGTTCAGTTCCCGCGCCAGCGCGATGGCGCTCCGGCGGATCTCGTCCACCTGGTCGTCGGCGAGCGTGTAGGGCGGCATGACGCAGTCGCTGTCGCCTGAGTGGATGCCCGCCTCCTCGATGTGCTCCATGACCCCGCCGATGACGACCATCTCGCCGTCGGAGATGGCGTCCACATCCACCTCGATGGCGTCTTCCAGATACTTGTCGATCAGGATGGGGTGCTCCGGCGATGCCTCGACGGCGAAGCGGATGTAGCGCGCCAAGGCTTCCTCGCTGTGGACGATCTGCATCGCGCGTCCGCCGAGCACGTAGGACGGCCTCACGAGAACCGGATAGCCGATCCGCGAGGCGATCTCGCGCGCCTCTTCGAACGACGTCGCCGTGTCGTTGGGCGGCTGCTGGAGCCCGCATTTCTCGAGCACGGCGCGGAACAGCTTACGGTCTTCCGCGCGGTCGATGTCGTCGGGGCTGGTTCCGATGATCGGCACGCCCGCCTGTTTGAGCGCGACGGCGAGGTTCAGGGGCGTCTGCCCGCCGAACTGGACGATGACTCCGTCGGGCTTCTCCCGGTCGATGATGTCCAGCACGTTCTCGCGGGTGAGCGGCTCGAAGTAGAGCCGGTCGGACGTGTCGTAGTCCGTGCTCACGGTCTCCGGGTTGCTGTTGACCATGATGGTCTCCCACCCGTCGTCCTTGAGCGCGAAGGAAGCGTGGACGCAGCAGTAGTCGAACTCGATCCCCTGCCCGATCCGATTGGGTCCGCCGCCGAGGATCATCACCTTCTTCCGGTCGCTGGGACGGACCTCGTCCTCGTCTTCGTAGGTCGAGTAGTAGTAAGGCGTGTAGGCTTCGAACTCGGCGGCGCAGGTGTCCACCGTCTTGAAGGTCGCAATGATCCCCAGGCTCTTGCGGAGCTCCCGGACCTCCTGCTCCTGGACGCCCCACAACCGGGCGAGCTGTAAGTCACCGAAGCCGTTCCGCTTGAGCTCGCGGAGCAGCGGCGCGATCTCTTCGCGGGCGTCGGCGTTCCCCTCGCCGATGGCGCTCCGTGCCGTGGAGCTCGCCTTCTCCGCCGTCCGTTCGAGCTGCACGAGCTCCCACAGGTTGTAGAGGAAGAAGGGGTCGATCTTCGTGTAGCCGGCGATCTCGTCGATCGTCATGCCCTCTCTGAGGGAGCGCTTGACGTAGAAGAGACGCTCGCCGTTGGGAACGGTCAGCTTGCCCGGAAGCTCCGAGAGGGGCAGGTCTTCCAGCTTGTGGTTGTCCAGCCCGACCCAGCCGTTCTCCATCGACCGCAAGCCCTTCTGGATGGACTCCTTGAACGTCCGACCGATGGACATCGCCTCGCCGACGGACTTCATCGAGGTCGTCAGCGTCGCGTTGACGTTGGGGAACTTCTCAAAGGCGAACCGGGGGATCTTCGTCACGACGTAGTCGATGGTCGGCTCGAAGGACGCGGGCGTCTCGCGCGTGATGTCGTTGGGGATCTCGTCGAGCGTGTAGCCGACCGCCAGCTTCGCGGCGATCTTGGCGATGGGGAACCCTGTCGCCTTGGACGCCAACGCCGACGACCGCGAGACGCGCGGGTTCATCTCGATGACGACCTGCCGGCCGTCTTCGGGGTTCACGGCGAACTGGATGTTGGAACCGCCCGTATCGACGCCGATCTCGCGGATGATGCGGATCGACGAGTCGCGCATCCACTGGTACTCTTTGTCCGTGAGCGTCTGCGCCGGAGCCACCGTGACGCTGTCGCCCGTGTGGACGCCCATCGGGTCGATGTTCTCGATGGAGCAGATGATGACGACGTTGTCGAGCCGGTCGCGCATCACCTCGAGCTCGAATTCCTTCCAGCCGATGACGCTTTCCTCGACGAGCACCTCGTGAACCGGGCTGATCGACAGCCCGTACTGGACCATCCGGCGATACTCTTCGAGGTTGTAGGCGATGCCACCGCCCTTGCCGCCCAGCGTGTACGCAGGACGCAGGATGAGCGGGAAGGGCAGGTCGTCGAGCGTCCGCGTCGCCTCTTCCTCGGTCCGAACGATGGCGCTCTGAGGAACCTCCAAGCCGATGTTGCGCATCGCCTCTTTGAAGAGGTCGCGGCTCTCCGCCTTGCGAATGGCGTGGAGCTTCGCGCCGATGAGCTCGACGTTGTAGCGGTCGAGGACTCCGGCTTCGGCGAGCTCGACGGCGAGGTTGAGCGCGGTCTGTCCGCCGAGCGTTGGAAGCAGCGCTTGGGGGCGTTCTGCGGCGATGATCCGCTCGATGACCTGCCACGTGAGGGGCTCAATGTAGGTTCGGTCGGCGAG
>VGLH01000070.1 GCA_016866785.1 Candidatus Poribacteria bacterium | reverse complement strand
TGCGCGCTGGCGTGCGACTGGCTCCGAACGCCTGGGTGACGTTTGACGGCAGCGCTGCCGAGTACCTCGCCGAAGGTCGGATCGGCGTCGGGTGCTACCTGTCGGGCTGCGTGCATCTGGGTCGGGCGACGCGGGTCGGCAGCTACGTCACCCTTGAGGACACGATCCTCGAAGGAATCGTCGACATCGGCACTCGCGCCCGGCTGGCGGGAGTCGAGGCGCACAACGTGACCGTCCACGGAGCCGACGATCCGACTCCGCTGGGATCGCCCGTACGGCTCCTGTCGGCTCTCACCGAGATCGTCGGCTGCCGCTTGACGGACGTCGTCGTCAGTTCAGGATGCTCGTTGCGGGACGTGACCGCGCAGTCCACGTTGATCCCTCCTCACGCGCGAATCGAGGGAGCCCATCTGGGACTGCGACGAGATCCGGGAATCGGGATGCCGTATCGCTCGGTCCCGCCGGTACACGAGCTCGTGCCGACCACCTATCTGCCGGGCGCGTTCCGGTTCGGTGACAAGAAGGGCACGTTCGATTGGGACGGGCTCTGCACGCACGTGTTGTCGATGTCCCGAGCCGAACTCGCGACCAGGTCAGCATCCCATCTGGAGACCCGTCAACTGTTCTGCGACTGCGTCGAGGAGCTTCTCGGCGCTAGGTTCGGATCGGCGCACCTGATCGACTCGCTCACACCGGAAGAGCTGTGGGGCGTCATCTACGAGCTGTCCGCTCAGGTCACGGGAACCGATGACCCGTATCGTATCGAGAAGCTGAAGAGCCGTGCGCTGGCTGCCGATCTGCTGGAGAAGCTCAAGCCGAGGAGCATGGGCTGGGACGTCCTGCTGCGCGTCGATATCGCGGCGAACCTGATCGACTTCACGAGCGCGCGCGTTGTCAGCCGGTTGAGCGAGAATCCCAGCTACCTGCTCGAGGCTCTCCAAGCGGCGTCCGACGCGACGTTGGCAATCGACTCACGCGCCGAGTTCTACGAGCGACTCGTCGACGGGGCTCCGCAGCGCGTCCTGTGGCTCACGGACAACGATGGCGAAGTCGTGTTCGACCTTTGGATCGCCGGAAGGCTGCTCGACGCGGGCCATCACGTGACGGTGGCAGCCCGAAGCGCGCCAGCCAGCAACGATGCAACCGTATCGGACGTTCGGCGAGTCATGGAGTTCCCGCTCTTCCTCAGCGTCCGGACAGCGGAACGCGAGGGTCGATTCGAGCTGATCGGTTCCGGCTCGAACACGGCAGGCACGAACCTGTTCCGGGCGACTCCGCAGTTCATGAGGGCTCTACTGGAAGCGGATGTCGTCGTTTCCAAGGGGCAGGGCAACTGGTACACTCTACAGGGCATTCGGCGCGATACCTTCTTCATGCTGATGTCCAAAGGCTTGACCGCGGAGCGTACGACGGGCGTGATCGCCGATCCCGCTGCGCTGGTCGACGGCATGGTCTTGGCGTTCGTGCCGGAAGACGCGACGTGGGACCGGCCGCTACGCGACATGGTCGCAGATGCGTCCGGTGCGTAGAACCGTACCGCTGACACCGAGGATGGCATGTGAAAGTCGTTGTCACCGAGCGCGTTGACTCCTACGCATCGGAGTATCTCCTCGGCAAGTGGCATGCGCTGCGAGTGCTCGGTCTCGCAACCGGGTCCACGCCGGAGGAGCTTTACGGCTGGCTCGTACAAAGGTTCTACGACGGCAAGCTCAGCTTCCGCGACAAGACGACCTTCAACCTGGACGAGTACTACGGGCTCCCGCCGAATCACCCGCAGAGCTATCGGGCTACGATGCACCGACTGCTCTTTCAGTACGTGGACCTGCCGCCCTCGAACTTCCACGTGCCACCGGGTTTGACGACGGATGTCGAGGCAGCGTGCGATGCCTACGAACGGGCGATCCGCGATGCGGGGGGCGTCGATCTGTGGGTCCTCGGCATCGGCACCGACGGTCACGTGGCATTCAACGAGCCCGGGAGCGAGGCGGACACGCGGACACGACTGGTGATTCTCACGTCGAGCACGGTCCGAAACAACGCGCGCTTTTTCGGCGACGATCTGTCCCAGGTGCCCCGCCGAGCTATATCCGTCGGGATCGCGACGATCATGGATGGCAAGGAACTGCTGCTGATCGCAAAGGGCAGATCCAAAGCGCCTGCGATTGCCGCGTCAGTGCTCCGCAAAGAGACGTCCAGCGTGCCAGCGTCCTTCCTTCAGCGACACGCCAACTGCACCTTCCTCCTCGATCCCTACGCCGCCGAGAACTTGCTGGCGGAAGTACCCAAGGGCGCCAGCCGCATCACGAGCGAGAGCGGCAAGTCGCACACGCTCGTGCTCGAAGGCTAGGAGTCGGGAGAACCGAATCCGAGGACGTCACCCCCCGCCTCGATCCGCACAGGCACGTAGTACTGCCGCACGACGTCCAGATCGACCGTGACGCCGATCCCCGGCTGCTCCGGCGCGCGGATCAGCCCGTCGGCTCCCCGCTCGACCCGCGACGCCACGTTCGCCGAAAGAGGCGATTCCGCCGCCGGATACTCGGCGAGTCGGAAGTCGGGATTGGTCGCGAACACGTGCAGCGACGCGGCAACGCTGAGATGGCTCTTGTACGTATGGTTCACGTAGACGATACCGGTGTCCTCGGCGAGCGTCCTGACCCGATACGCTGGCGTGACGCCGCCGATCCTTCCGACGTCGATCTGGCAATACTGGACCCGTCCATTTGAGATGATGTCCTGCGCTTGCCGGAGATTGCCTGCGCCTTCCCCAGCCGCGATGGGCACGGGGGGATTCATCGCCGCCAGGTCCGCGTAGGCGTCGATGGCATCCGGCCGAAGCGGTTCCTCCAGCCAGGTGGGACGGAACTCGCGGAAGGCAACCGACCGTCGGTACGCGGTGGCTGCGTCCTCGCCCCAGACGACGCCGGCATCGATCATGACTTGAGCATCATCGCCCATTCCCTCGCGCGCCGCCTGTACCAAAGCGATGTCGTTCTCCTCGCCGTGCTTGCCCATCGGGCCCCAGCCGAACTTCGCTGCCTGGAACCCTCGGTCGCGGAGCACCATCGCTCGCAGGCGCGTCTCCTCGGGCGTATCGCCGAAGAGCACCGATGCGTACGGCAGCTTCGCATGCGATCTACCGTCCGAAAGCAGCCTGTAGACCGGCACACCGGCTTTCTTGCCCACGATGTCCCAGAGCGCGATATCGGCGGCGCTGTAGGCGTGGTGGATTTGCTGGATGTCCAAGCCGTTGCGAAGCGCCTTGGCGTGCAGCCGAACGACGTCGTCGGGCGAGTTGATCGACTCTCCAAGAAGCGACTGGCGAATGTTGATGATGTTCCCGTGCGACATCGGACAGCAGTACGCCGCCATGGAGACCAACGGCGAAGCGTCGCTCTCGCCCCACCCCTCGATACCGGCGTCGGTACGGACGCGCACAAGGATCGTGTCCTGCTGTCCGTCGGCGGCATCCGTGATCGTCGGCATCCGAAGATAGAACGGGTCCACGGCGATGATGCGCATCGAGGCGTTCCTCCCATGTTACGTCGGGCTCGGAGTCGCGCTACAATCCGCGGGCAAGCATATCCCACCTCAACCACGATCAGAAGGGAACCCCCGTGCTCAAGAGCGGCGACATTGCGCCAGACTTCTCAGCCGTGTCGGACACCGGCGAGACCATCTCGCTACGAGACTATCGGGACGCCAAGTCGGTCGTGCTGTTCTTCTATCCCAAAGACGACACGCCTGGCTGAACCGTCGAGGCATCCGAGTTCCGTGACGAACTCGACACGTTCACCGCAGCCGACGCCATTGTCATCGGAGCCAGCCCCGACTCCGCTGCCAGCCACGCGAAGTTCCGAGCCAAGTACGGCTTGACGTTCCCCCTTCTTGTGGACGACGGGGCGTCCATCGCGGGTTCCTACGGGGCGTACGGCGAAAAGAAGAACTACGGGCGAACCTACATGGGCGTGTTCCGCAAGACGTTCCTGATCGGACCGGACGGGCGGATCGTCCGCGCATGGGACAAGGTGACGCCCAAGGGGCATGCGTCCGAAGTGCTCCAAGCGCTGCGAGAGGCGGATACATGAGCGACGCGGAAGACCTGAGATCGTTGTCCGTAGACGACGTCGTCGCGAAGGTCGGCGTGGCGAAAGCCATCGGCGCGAAGTACGTCGCAAGCCTGCTGTTCACGTACCGGTGCACAATCGCCTGCCGACACTGCCTGTTCAACTGCAGCCCGCGCCGACCCGATGCCTGTGTGTCCATCGAGGACGGCGTCGAGTTCATGCGACAGCTTCGAGCCACCGACCGCGTCATCCACATCGCGGGCGGCGAGGCGATGATGTACTACGAGCAGATGCTCGAAGTGTGCCGGCTCAGCCATCAGGAGGGCGTGGCGCCGCACTTCTTCGAGACGAATGCCTCCTGGTGCGTCGACGACGAGACAGCTCGCTCCCGGTACGAGGCGCTACGCGACTGCGGCGTGTTGGGGGTGCTCATCAGCGCCGATCCGTATCACCAGGCGTTCGTCCCGCCGGCGCGTCGTCATCGAGCCTTCCAGTTCGCCATCGAGATCTATGGGCGGGAAAACGTGATCGCGAGCGATCTATCGCTGGAAGAACTCTTGGAGTTGCGCCGGATCGGTCGCGACGAGGCGAGTGTGGGAGAATACAGCCGGAACCACGCCCCTCGGCTGGTGGGACGAGCCGGGGATAGCCTGATGCGGCACTTCCCGCGCCGAGATCCCGAGTTGCTGGCTGACGACGCGATGTGGCACGGGAGCACGCGCGAACGGTCGTGCCGTCAGGAGTTCGATCCGAACACGATGTGGGAGATCCACATCGACCCGTACGGGAACATCCAGACGTGCTGCGGCATCATCGTCGGCAATGTGCACGTGAAGCCGCTCGCGGACTACATGCGTGCCGGATTCCACACCGACAACGAGCTGGTTCGCATCGCGTACGAGGAAGGGTCCTACGGCTACGTCGAGCTCGCAGAGCGGCACGGCTACGAAGCGCCTCCCGACTTCGCGCAGAAATGCGGCATGTGCTGGGAGGCGCGCAAGTTCCTCCGTCCGCACTACCCGGATACGTTCGGTCCAGCGGAGGTGTACGAGTCGATCTGAGGACTCGAGGCTTCAAAGCTCGTTTTCCATGACGAGATGCCCCGAACGGCGAAATCCGAGGCGACCATAGACGGCGAGCGCGGATTCGTTCTCATGCGCGACGTACAAGCGGATTGCGCACACGCCCTCGGCGCGGGCTTCCGACACCACCCTGGTGAGGAGCGCGGCGAACACGCCCTGACGGCGCCAGTCCACGTCGACATAGACGCTCTGGATCCACCATCGCATCGCGTTCTGCCAGTCGCTCCACTCGAACGTGAGCATGATCTGCCCGATGACCAGTTCACCTGCGTCTGCCACGAGGTACCATCCCTTGGTGGCATCCGATATCACCGCGCGGACGCCGTTCAACACGACCTGTGGGTTCAGTCGAAGTCTCTCGGTCTCCCATGCGAGTCGCACATTCAGTTCCGCGATGCGCTCCGCGTCGCCGAGGCAGGCATGACGGACAGAGACGGGCCTGTCTGGCATCATCTTCTCGCAACCTGAGATCAGTGTCGACGTATGCATGGACGCGGCAGTTCGGATTCCTTCTCGCCTTGTTGGGTCGCCCTCCCGGTGCTATTGTACAGTCCAGAGGATGCCGCGTGCTGGACATGCCTCGTGCGAAGCGAACACATCGGTTCCCTGGGCAGTTCTCATCTAGATTACGGATCCGCAGAAAGACGACACGTTCGCGCTTTCGTACCCAAGGCGAGTCACGCAACCCGCCAAAGGAGCAAGTCAACATGAAACGACGCGGGCTCGTAGTGGCGCTCATGGCATCGCTGGCGCTGAGTGCGATCGGCGTTGCCAGAGCCCAGGAAGTGTCGCTGTCCCCAGCGACCACAGCAACGCCGGATGTCGGCAAGACGCTCGCCCTTACGGTGAACGTCGCCGCGATCAACGACCTATTCGGCTGGCAGATCGACGTCGTGTACGACTCGAAGGTTCTCAAGTTCACGAAGTTCACCGAGGGTGGCTTCCTCAAAGCCGCTGGCGCGTCGTTTCCAGTGCCGGCGAAGGATCGTGACATCGCCGCGGGAGCGGACGGGCTCAACCGATCCGTGACAGTCGGCGCGACGCTCCTGGGCGGATCCGCCAAGGGCGGCGGAGACCTCGGAATCGTCGAGTTTGAAGTCGTCGCCAGGTCGGCTTCGACCGTGAAGCTCGCCGCCGCGAAGTTCCTCGATCCTGCCGTCAAGGAGATCGCGGTCACGACGAAGCCGGCGACGCTCACGGCGGCTCCCGTCAACCAGCCGCCCAAGGCGAACGCTGGCGCAAACCAGACCGCCAAAGCGGGTGTCGCGGTGGCGCTGGACGCCTCCACCTCCACCGACGCCGACGGAACCATTGCGAAGTACGACTGGGACTTCGGCGACGCTTCGACGGGCACCGGCGCGAAGGTCACCCACGTCTACGCCAAGCCTGGGACGTACGCCGCGAAGCTGACCGTAACGGACGATAAGGGAGCCACGGCTTCCGCGACCGTAACGATCACGGTGACGGGCGAAGCCCCGATCCGCGAGCACGCCAAAGACAGCCCAGCTCTGCGCCTGACGGCGACCTTCCCGCAGGCAGACGGTCATGGACACGCCTATGTCGCGATCTGGACGGGCGAGCTGAAGATCGAAGCGGGTCAGGTACTCGAATATCAGGTCTTCATGGCGTCCGGCAATCCAGCCTTCCAGGCGTCCGTCGACATGGCGGCCGCCGACGGTACGACGCTGCGAGACGTCAAGACCGCCGCGGGAGTCCGCGCTGTCGACCAGAACGGGCTCAACGCGCATCCGGCGTCCGACCTGTCGAAGAACGCGCGCGACGCATGGTACCACCGCCAGATCAAGCTGGATGCCCTCGTTGGCAAGACGATCTCCGGCATCACGCTGGCAGTCGACAGCGACACGCACCGCGCCGGTGTCTTCAACGCCTACTTCGACAACATCCAGATCACGGACGGCACGAACCGCGTCAAAGACATCTACATCGATGGCGCGCAAGTTCCTCTGCCGACGCCGGTCGCCGTCGCGACGGCTCCCGGCAACGGCGGCGTTCAGGGAATGACCGAGCCCAGCGTGACGGCTTCGGTCGTCACGGTGGCGGTGAGCCCGCGCGGCAAGCTGTCCACGACCTGGGCGGACATGAAGTCGAAGTGACCGGACGGGCACTCGACGCCCACTGACACGAAGCGCCCGCATGAAACTCGGTTCCGTGCGGGCGCTTTGACGTGCTCGGTTCGGCTAGACATGGCAGGTGCGGAAGGCGCTTTCGAGCGCCTCCAGCGGATCGCCCTTCGGGTTGAACTCGTGTCCGATGTAGAGGTCGTAGCCCGTCTCCGCGATGGCACGCATGACGGCGGGGTAGTAGATCTCCTGCGTCTCGTCCATGTCGCGGCGGTTGGGGTTCCCAGCCGTGTGGAAGTGCCCGATGTGCTGGATGTTGTCCCGGATCGTCCGGATCAAGTCGCCCTCCATGATCTGCATGTGGTAGATGTCATAGAGGAGCTTGACGCGAGGGGAGTTGACGGCCTTGCACAGCTCGACGCCCCAGGAGGTGCGGTCGCACTGATAGTCGGCGTGGTCCACCTTGCTGTTCAACAGCTCGACGTTCAGGTTCACGCCCTTCGCCTCGGCATGGGATTTGACCCGATCCAGCCCCTCGGCGCAGATGTCGAGCCCCGCTTCGTCCGAGAGTCCCTTGCGGTTCCCACTGAAGCAGATCAGACCCGGAACGCCATGCTGAGCCGCCACATCGATGCTCTCGTGGAGCTCTTCCTGGATGCGCGCGTGGTTGTCGCGCCGGTTGAGCCCATCCGGGAGAGAACCGTGTCCGATCATGCTCGCCACGACGAGGCCGTTTGCCTTCGCGAGAGAGCAGAGCTCCTCGAACGGGACGTTCTGCCGCCCCCAGAGCTCCACGGCGGCGTACCCGATCTCCGCCGCGCGTTCGATGACGGACTTGAGCGAGTTCTTGCCCATGAAGAGGCCGTAGCAGAAGGATTGGTTGACGCCAGGCATGGCGGTCCCCTTTGCTGTGGTTGCCGCGCCGTGACGCGAACACGGCGCGGCGACCCATTCCATGTCTACTTGATGGCGACGGACTTGCCCTTGGCAGCGGATTCGTAGATGGCGTCGAAGATCTTCATCAGCTTCAGGACTTCCGACGCGGGAGACAGCGTGGGCGTTCCTTTGCGGACGGCGTCATGGAAGGACTGGAACTCCTTCGGGGTCCGCTTCAGCGGCTCCAGGTCGTACTCCTTGAAGCCCTTCGAGCCGTCGTCTGTGAACACCTTGACCGGGTTGCCCAGCTTTGCGCCTGCCTTGTCGCCGATCACCCAATCGTTGCCCAGCCCGTCGATGTGCGACGCCCAGGCGGTCTCGACCGTGATCGTCGCGCCGTTGGCGAACTTCACCTGACCGACGGCGAAGTCCTCGACATCGAAGAGCTTCGGGTCCCATCCGCCCCACCCGGCGGTGAAGATGGTGGGATCGCCCGCGAACTTGCGGTAGGTCGCGCCGAACGCCTCGACGGGATCGGGATAACCCAACACGTAGAGCATCAGGTCGAACGAGTGGACTCCGATGTCGATCAGAGGTCCTCCGCCCGAGATCTTCTTGTTGATGAACGTGATCGCGCCAGGGATGCCGCGACGCCTCACCGCCATCGTCCGACCGTAGTAGACGTCGCCTAGGATTCCCTGCTCGATGCGGCGCTTGAGCGTGTACCAGTGCGGATTGAAGCGCGACTGGAGACCGATCTGAAGAACGTTTCCGGTGGCTTGCTGCGCGGCGACCATCCGCGCCCCGTCCTTCGCGTCCCCGGCAAGCGGCTTCTCGCAGATGACGTGCTTGCCAGCCTTGAGCGCCGCGATCGACGGGTCCGCGTGGAAGTTGTTCGGCGTGCACACGCTCACGGCGTCCAGCTCGTCCATCTCGACCATCTTATTGAAGTCGGTGAAGACGTGCTTGATCCCGTTGCGCTCAGCAAACGCCTTTGCCCGCTTCTCGTCGATGTCGCAGCAGGCGACGAGCTCGACGTTCTTGACGCTCAGGTGACCAGGGACATGCTTTCCCTGCGCGATACCGCCCGATCCGATGAAGCCGACGCGAGTCTTGCCTGACTTCGCCATGGGGTTTCCCTTCTGTGCCGATCCTAGACGTGGGACTCTCGGTGCTCCCGTAGAACCGGAACGCTGATGACGCCGGTGTCGACCGATCTGTGCCCGGCGCGCATACTACCGGAGAGGCGTAGTGTCGGCAACGGGAGGCGACGCACAGCTTACGAAGAGATGCGTCAGGTCTGTTGGCGTCAGGTCTGTTGGCGTCGCGTCTTCGCGGCGAAGTAGAGCAACGCCGCTCCGAACGCCGCGCAGCCGATCAGTCCCGTTGCGTACGCGAACACGCGAAGGAACGCGAGCCAGTCGAGCTGCGGCTGGAAGAACTCCCGGTAGAGGTAGACGCCGACGGAGGCAGCGTACCCGAACGCGTCCGTCACGAAGATCATGAAGACAGCGGTTCCAGCGAACCGCGTCGCTCCGATCAGTCGGTCGAACAGGAAACAGCCTGGCGGGACGTATGCGACGTACAGCCCGATGCCGACGCACACCATCCACCAGGCGCCGCTCAGAGCTCCGACATCGAACGCCAGCGTGCTGAGCAGGATGACTGCCATGCCA
Organism: Candidatus Poribacteria bacterium; assembly: GCA_016866785.1. Classification (NCBI taxonomy): domain Bacteria; phylum Candidatus Poribacteria; species Candidatus Poribacteria bacterium. The sequence continues at coordinate 11,626 of VGLH01000070.1, read as the reverse complement.
CCCAGCATCAGGCTCAACTGCAGCAGGAATGCCCGTCGGTCGCTTCGGATCACGACCACCAGTCCCAGGGCGAGCAGCACGGCGACCGTGACCGGGACCTCCGACAGCGTGAAGACCTCGGGTGCGTCTGCGAAGCCCAGTGCGTCCCATATCTCGCGCGCGAAGTTGTCGCGGACGTCTCGGAAAGCCGTCAGCACCATCGCCATCAGCGTGATGAGTGTGAGCCCAGGCGCGAACGCGAGGAAGAATCCGTGGCGGTCACTGGCGTTCATGGCGCGCCGCTCGGTTCTCAGGGCGGCTTCTGTCCTGTTCGGGGGCGGCATCCGCGAGAGGAGCCAGGTCGTCGCGGCGATGGGAGCCAAGAAGAGCGCTCCGGTCGCGAACGGCATCCAAGACTCGGACACGCCCGCCGTCATGAGCCAGCGCCCGATGGATTTGACCGCTCCGCTCGCCAGGATGTAGCTGGCGCTCAGACCTGCCCCCAGAGCGTCGGATGCCCGCCTGCCCTCCAGAAAGCTGAAGACCAGCCCCCAAATCATGCCCAGCGGCAGCCCATTGACGAAGATCGCGACGATCTTCCCGACGGGCGGAAGCACGCCAAACGCCAGTAGCGCCGCCTCCGACACCGCGATCAGCATGAGCAGCGTCACTGCCCGCCGCTGAGGAGGCAGCTCGACGATGGTTTTGATGCCGGCGAACTTGGAGATGGCATATCCGAGCGTCTGCGAGATGACGAGGAGGGTCTTCAGCGAGAAGGCGCGCCCCAACAGCACGAACTCGTCGGAGAACGTTCCGACGGTGAACGGCTTCCGAAAGGCGTACATCGCAAAGTAGGTCGAGAACGCGACGGCGGTCGCGAACAGGGAGAAGGTGACCGTGTGTGTCGTTGACAGCCAGTATGTCAGCCGGTCACCGAGACGGGCAGGCGGATGATCTCTCACAAACACCTCAACCGACGTGACGCGACTCAGGGAAGACCGAGCGACTCGAACGACCATTCGGCAAGCGGGACCATCCCGCCGAAATCGGTTTCGACGCCAACGCCGAAGCCCGGCACTGCCAACGAGCCGATGGCGATACGTCCGCGCTGAACATGGAGCTGCGCCAGACCATCGAGACTGGCATACAGGTCTGCGTGGGCGTCCAGGCAGGCATCACGCTCGGTTTCCGATAGATGATTCAGACCGCACACGTAGTGGTGCCCGTTGCGCTCCGCGTGGTCGATACCCAGTGTCGCCAGAGTCGTTAGGTCCTGATGCAGCGGAACCACCGACGTATTGATGAGGTCTTCGCCGGTAAGAAAGTAATCTCGCTCAGACGGACCGTGTCGAGTGTAGAGTTGAGCCAGTCCAAGGTTCATCAGTGACTTGTAGATGCCCTTGCAGTTCTTCGCGCTGATCCCGCTGTACCCGATGGAGATGGCTCTCTCGAAGCTGTCGAGGTCGCTGTCGCTCTCATCGACGATGACCGGGCGGTGCTGACACAGGCGCACCACTTCGTCGGAGATGCCTTCGCTGAGCGCGATCGACCGGTCCAATGGCTGCTCAATGAACAGGATGCTGCTGTAGAACCGTTCGAACGCCGCCGACGAACGAAGCTCCTCCACCAGTTGGGCGAAGCCTCCCATCTCCCGATACTGCTCGTTGCCATCCAATGAGATGTAGTAGGGCTCGGCGATTCTCGCGTCGAGCAAGCCCGCGATCTCGGAGAGGCGAAGGATATCGGCATTTGTGTCGCCGGACACCTTCACCTTGAAGTACCGGAGTCCCTGCCGTTCGATGTACTCCTCAAGCGCTTGTGGCAGACCGTCGTCCAGCCGCTCCCCATCGGATACGTCATAGGTCCGGATGGGATCGGACAGACCCACGGTGTGGCGGATCCACATCGAACTGAGGGCAGCCGCCGGTATGACGTGGCGTGGCTGAGTATCGCCCAGTTCGGGATGGATCGCTGCCATGTCGATGCCGAGCGCGTTCTCGCGCACGAGCCGATCATGAGGCATTCCAGCGGCATGTCCAGCCGCGCACGCGACGGCTCGCTCGAACAGCGCCGAGCCGAAGCTCGCCGTCAGGTGGTTCAGCCCCTCCGCATCGGCGAACGCGATGACCGAATCATACCCGTCCATAAAGAGCTCGAAGGGCGACAGGCATTCCGATTGCCCGAGGTAGGCTTGTTGGGCAGCCAGCGTGACGGACAACAGGTCGTCCACGTTGTCGCGGAAGTCCTTGGTCGGGTCTTTGTCGAACCACTTCGGGGGCAGTGCGTCGGCGGCAACGCCAACGTGGCGTTCGCCGGACTCGGTTTCCACGAGAACACGTGCGTGCAGAATCGGATAGCCGGTCAGGCGCGCGACGCCGTAGCGGAAGGGCATCCGCGTTCTCACATTCCGCACGAAGAACTCGGCTTCGCAAACGCGTAGCCTCAGAATCGACATGCGCGCGCCCCTTGGTTGGCGAACGTTGGGTGAGTGGACTCGGACCTAGTGCCCGAGACCTGATCGAGTCAGGACGTGTGTTCCGATAGTGCCGTCAGTGACGTCGAAGATGCTGGGATACCGGTCTCGCCATTCATCGTTGGCGGCGGGACAGTACTGGCGGGCGTTGCCCTCGATTGCCGTCACGCCGGGGATTCGGGCGGCCAGACCTGCCGAGTGCAGAAACGACGCCCCCGGGCATGTCAGGTCCTGAACCGCCAGGAACATCCCGTTCTCGATGGCAGCGGCTCCCATGAGAAGCGCCTGCGACTGCCCTTTGCACGCCTTGAGCGCCACACCGGAGTAACCTTGTTCGCGTGCGAGAAGGAACGTTTCGTAGTCGGTGAGTGATTCGTCGACCACCACCGGCTTGATCGCTGCTGCCGCATGCATCCGGTTCTCGGGGTGCTTCCGAAGGTCGCGGTCTGTCGGTTGCTCGATGTATGCCAATCGCCTGAACGCCCGCCCATCGCCCTCCTGGATCTTCGCGAGGAACTCCAGCAGGTACTCCACGTTGGGACACGTCTCGTTGAAATCCGCCGAATAGCGCCACTCGACTTCTCCTAGGGCGTCCGTGTCGGAAGCGACGCGGTCAACAGCGAGAACCCGGGCGACATCCCAAGCTAGATCGTTGCCGTTCAGCTTGATCTTGAGATGGGTCAGTCCGTCGGCGGCGATCCACTCCGGGAGCGTCTGGGGAAGGTCGTCGTCCAGTCGCGTCGACACGTCCGCGTCGGTCAGTGGGTCCAGCGCCCCGACGAGGTGGTAGAGCGGCATCTGAGGCTGCGGCTGCCGACGGGTGTACGCGTCGAGATACTTGCCGTGGAACCGACGATCGAGCGAACGGGACAGGTCGGCGTCGACGAACTCGGGCCCGAGTCCGTCATAGCTGTTGATGCCGTTCGCCTTGCCGAACGCGTCGTGGAGCGCCGCATCGATGGGGCTCGCCGTGACGGCTGTGCAAAGCTTCGGCATTGGGTTGGCGAGGTCCATCCGTTGCGCGAGTTCGTCCGCGAGTCGCAGAAAGATCGGTTCTAGCGTCTCCGACCATACCAGGGGATGGGCGCAGAGCGCGCACTCGCGGGTCGCGTCGGCGAGGAGGGCGGCGAGTTCGCGCATCGCACGCAAGCTCTGGTCGAACGGCATGTAGCGAGGGGGAAACGACCAGGCGTTGCCGAGAGGCATCGAACCGAACCCCTCGGCTTCGCGTCCATCGCGGGTGCGCACCCGGATACGGACGTTGAACAGCACGCAATGATCGGTGGGGACGCCGCCGAACTTCAGAGGTGTTCGATAGCGATACTCGGCGAAGTCATGCTCGACGTCGAGAACACGGATGTCACTGCCCTTAGCCATGTCTGCGGCTCCGACTACGCGACGTCCTCAGGTTGTCCGCTGGCGAACGAACGATAGAAGGCTTCGCTGACGGCGAGCGTGTACCGTCCGTGCTCGCCAGATACGGGTGGCGTGCTGTCGTTGAGAACCGCATCGCAGAAGTCCGCCAAGAGCGGCGCGATCGTTGGGATGTTCGCGGGAGCGTCCAGCGGCGTGATGGTTCGCTGGTGGACTCGCTCCAGCGTCGATGACGTCACGTTCGCGATGAGCTGTCCTTGGGAACCGACGGCATCGAAGCGAAGGAGGCGTCCGTCGACGCACTTCGCGATGTCGATCAGCGAGACGGCGCCGCCTTCCAACCAGCAGAGGGCTCCGACGTACGTTTCGACGCCGGCTTCGTGCGTGTCCATCGACGTCGCCATGGCACGCACGATCCTTTGTCCTGAGATATGCCGCAGAGCGTCGAACACGTGGACGCCGATCTCAGTGACACACCCGCCGCCGGAGATCGCTGGGTCGAGATGCCATTCGTGCACCGACTGCTCCTGCCTCATGCACACATGCAACCCGTGCAGCTCGCCGATCTCCGGGAGGCGCTTCCGCAGCGTCTCGAAGATCGGCGTATACCGCATCGTCTGACCGATCCCCAGTTTGATGCCCGCGTCGCGTGCAGCCTGCAGCATGTCGTCGCATTCCGCCACGTTCCTTGACATCGGCTTCTCGCAGAGAACGTGTTTGCCGGCGCGAGCCGCCTGAACCGTGATCGGCGCATGGAGATGCGGCGGCGTGGTGATGACGACCGCATCGATGTCTGGGTCGCCCAGCAGTGACTCGACGTCACGGTAATACCGGCATGAGTTCTTGTCGGCGAACGATTTGCCTTGGGCTTCGTCGCGTCTGCACACCGCGACCAGTCGCGCCGCCGGAACATCGCGCAGCAGATGTTCGGCGTAGCGAGCGCCATGCCGTCCCAAGCCGATCAAGCCGAACCCCAGGCGTTGGTCTGTGGGCATCGTCTCCCATCCTGTCGCGTCTGACGCTGTCGTGGTCCGGTCTATTCGTCCCCGGCTTGCGGGGGCACGGCAATCGACGCGCGCGGAACCGACACCGTCCGAGCGCCGTCGCGGGACTTCAGCGACAGGTCGACTGCCTCCAGATCGTTGTGGAACGCATCCGCCAACGCTCTTTCGCACTCATCCACTGAGCGCACCGGAGCCCCGGCGACGCCAACGATCAGGTCTCCTGGAAGCAACCCCGCTTCGTGCGCGGGCGATCCCGGACGCACCCCCAGCACGAACACGCCCACATCGTCGGCGGCAAATCCGTGGATCGTCGCCATGCCAGGCGGCAGGTCTCGCCCCGTGGCGCCGATCTTTCCGAGAACCGTGCTCTCGACCTTTGGCTGAGGCTCCTGTCCTGCGTATTGCGGCGGCATCTCCCCGACGACGACATCGACCACGATGGATCCGTCGTCGCGCGATACCGACAGCCGGACAGACCTGCCAGGCACCGAGTTGGCAATCGCCCACCGGAAGTCGGAGTCCCGTCCAACAGGCGCGTCGTCGAGCGCCGTGATCAGGTCGCCAGCCTGCAGACCGCCAGCGGCTGCCGGGGAGTCGGGCAGCACGCGGTTGACGCGGATGCCCCCTTCGTCCCCTCGTAGCGAGATGCCCAGCCATCCTCGCTGGACAGCGCCGTGGTCGATGAGCTGTCCGGCGACCGCTTGGAGCATCTTGGCAGGGATGGCGAACCCGAGACCGACGAAGTCCGCATTGGCTCCCGTGCGGATCATGGAGTTCATGCCGACGACTTCGCCACGGAGGTTCAGGAGCGGACCCCCGCTGTTGCCCCGGTTGATGTAGGCGTCCGTCTGCACGAAGTCCTGGTACTGGATGAGCGTCGGATCGCGGGGCATCATGTCGGCACGCCCCGTGGCGCTGACAATTCCCACCGTCACCGAGAAGTCGAGGCTGAACGGGCTCCCGATGCTCAGGACGAACTGACCGACCCGTACCCTGGCGTCGTCGACGAACGGCAGCACGGGCGCGGGCTCGCCCAGATCGACATGGAGCACGGCGATGTCGGTGCTTAGATCGTAACCTGTGAGCTCGGCGTCCAGCCGTCTACCGTCGACGAGACGCACCTCAATCGCCTGGGCGTCCTGCACCACATGGGCGTTCGTCAGGATGTACCCGTCGGTGTGGAACATGAACCCGGACCCGCTCGTGACCGGGATCCGCTCATCGTCGGTGAGCCTGCGAAGCTGTGACGGCGCCCTGACATCACGAGCCGAGATCGTCACGACCGCCGGCTTGCTCCGGTCGATGACCTCCACAATCGCGTTCTCAAGGGCTTCCACGACCGGGTGCGGGGCGAGCGGCTCAATGGCGCGAGCCCACGGCGCAAGCGCCACAGCGCAGGCGAGTATAGGAACCCACGGCGCAGACCGACGGATTGCGAGCGCGCCGCTCATGGTTCGGCTCCTTCGGACGGTTTCCGCACCTGATAGACCAACCGGGTGAGCGGCGGCGATTGTACGACTGCCAGGGACGGTCGGTCAAGGCGTCGTCGGTCTTGGGAACCGGGAAGCGAACGCCGCGAGCGACTCGCGGATCACCTCCGCGTTTCCGGGAGCCTTGCGGTCCCGGACCAGAGCCAGCGGCGCCGACATACCGAGAACCGGGGAGAAGCCGCGCTTGGAGATGGCGTCTGCCAACTGCGGGCCCGTCTCGTAGTCCACAGCCCCCGTCGGCATGACGATTCGTCCTGCGTAGCGTTCCCGCGCGTACGGAGCCAGCAGATCGGCGATGCCCTTCGCCCCATGTGCGCCCGCCGGGAACACCTTGATGGCGTCGGGCTCGAACCCGACGTCGTTCCTCAGCATGTACTGGAGCTCGGTCGGCGAGAACACGGCAGGCGCGACTGCGATGCCGAGGTTCTGGATCGACAGCAGTCGCGGACCCGGATCGACGCCCCCCGTCACCATGTTGCCGGGACCCACCAGGAGATCGAAGCCAAGCTCGACCGCCTGATCCAGCTCGTCGCTGTCGATGATCGACCCGACGCCCAGAATGAACCGCCTGCCGGCGTCATGCTCGCTCTGGCGCCTCGACCGGAGCTCGGACATCCCTTCCGCCAGGATCCCGGCGTCGATACGGAACGTCACTTCCGCGACATACCCAGCCCGGTACACCTGCCACATCGTCGTGACCATGTGCTCGGGGGTGACGATGTGATCCGCGTTCATCACGACGACAACGCCGGACGCGCGCATCGCCCGCGTCACCGCGTGTCGATTGTGACGGTACTCCGCCATCATCGGTTCCTTCCGTCAGCGCTGCGCCTTGACGCCGCCGCCCGCTCGGGCCCGCTTCACTTCCGCCTCGACCGCCGCCTGGTTCACCATTGTCACGTCGCCTGGGGTCTCCTGCACCAGTATCCCGTGCGCGGCTCCCCAATCGACGGCAGTTGCCAGGTCCTTGCCCTTCATGAGCGCAGCCAAAACGCCCGACGCGAACGAGTCGCCGCCGCCCGTCCGGTCGCGGATCGGCACGTTTTGGCGAACCGGCGCAGCGTGCCACTCGTCGTTCACCGCGTCGTAGAGAACCGCGCCCCAGCCGATCAGGTCGGCATTGTGCGCCTCTCGCCACTGAGTCCCGATCAGGCTCAGGTTCGGGAAATCGCGGCACACGGTGCGGATCGTGCCGGAGTACGCGTCGAACCACTCCTCGAACGTCGCGTTCTTTGAGACCTTAGTCTCGTAGCCGAAAGCATCCGCGAGGTCCGAGTCGTTCCCAACGAGCATGCCGAGATACGGCGCCAGTCGCTGATTGATGGCTCGAGCGCGTGCCTTGTTGGGTTCCACCTTCGAGCGGTAATTCAGGTCGGCAGCGACGAACGTGCCATGTTCCGCCGCCTTGCTCGCTCCTTGGATCGCGAGGTCAGCGGTCTCACTCCCGATCAACGTGAAGATTCCGCCGGTCGTGAAGACGCGCACGCCATCGGTTCCGAAGAGAGCGTCGAAGTCGAAATCGCCCGGCTTCATCTTCACGGCAGGGGTGTTCGCCCGATAGTAGGTCGTATCCGACGGCAGGACTCCGCTGCCGACATAGGTGAAGTTGATGCCGTTGTGGAGCGTGCCCTTGCCGTCCGTCGCGTAGGACCCTTTGCCGTCGGTGCTCCACCATCGGATCACAGAGGTGTCGACTCCCAGCTCGCGCAACTGGTTGCGGATGTTCTCGCCGACCGGATCGTCCACCAATGCGGTCAGCACGGCGGCGCGGAGCCCGAACGTGTACGCGAGCCCGCAAGCGACGTTCGTCTCGCCGCCTCCTTGGGACAGGCGGATGTTGTCGCGGGCGCGAGCCGTCGGGACATCTCGCGGGTCGATGCGCAACATCACCTCTCCCAGTGCCACGGCATCGAAGCGGGATCCAGAGCTCTTGATCGCCGTGTAGGGGACCACGTCCGCCATTGCCAACAGTCTCCTCGACGTAGTAAGTAGGTGCTGCACGGCTCGCGCAGGTGTGCATCGTCAGCAGTTTAGCTGGGAGACGGCAGCGCAGCAACATTGCGCCGATTGGTGGAGCCCGTCGATGACCATGGAAGCGAACCTGCGGGAGTTCCTGAGAACCCACCCGGACGACCCGATGGTTCTCGTGTCCCTCGGTACGATCTGCTTGCGGGACCGACGTCTACAGGAGGCGCGCGATCTGCTGGAACACGCCGTGGCGTCGGACCCGGCGTACATGGCTGCGTATCCGCTGCTCGGCGAGTGCTGGGAGGGTCTCGGGGATGCCGAACGAGCGCGTTCTGCATACTCCGAAGCGCTGATGCTGGCGGAGCGCACCGGTGATCGCACGATGGCAGCCGAAATGCGGGACCGCATCGAGGCCCTTGACGACGATCTGTGAACGACCGGGGCACGTCGCCGTGTCAGCGCTGCGTGCGAAGCTCCGCCCAGATCGCCGCGAGTGAGTTCGCCGGCTGGACAGCCAATCCAGGTGTCATCGCTTCCCGGACTTCTTTGGCGGTCAGGGCCCGGTCGTAGATGCGGAGTTCGTCGTACGCGCCGTCGGTCCAGCGTTCCTTGCCGGCTCGTGACGCGATGAAGATGGGGTCCGCGTTGGTCAGCAGGTCACCTGGGCAGTCGAGGTTCTGCCTCTCTTCTCCGTCGACGTAGGCGCGCAGGACGAGCCCATCGAACGTCCCGGCGATGTGGTGCCACTTGCCGTCTCGCACATCGCCAGCGCGAATCTCATCGTCGCAGCCATCCGGCAGGTCGTGCGCCTGCACGAGAACCGCGTCCTCGAAGTCGGGCAGCAGACTGTATTCGCCCGGGCCCCACGCCGCGCCCTTCTCAATCCCCATCTGCTGATCACCGAGGTCGCCGTCGATCCGGGCCCAGACCATGAGCGTGAAGCTCTTCTTGAACTGGAAATCCCTTCCGACATCGACGACGCCCCACGCATCGGGACCGAACTGAGCCGCCTTGTCGTAGCCGGGCTTCCCGTCGATCCACTTCACGTTCCCGCTCAGTTCTGCCTTGTATCTGCCGCCAGCGGCGTCACGCGCGATGTTGCCCGCGCCCTCGTCGAACGGCAGATAGAGCACGGGGAACTCGGTCTTGGCGTAGGCGCCAATCGCCAGACCGACGAGCGCAGACGCCACCCACACAGTTGACCTCGCTGTACGCATGTCGCGCCCCATCCTGTATTCCCGCCACAGCCGAGCACCAGTTACATCCTGCTGTCGCGGGCGAACTTCTTGGTCCGTAGAATCGCGTCTCTGTGACGTGAACGAGCCCGTCACAGAAACGCCAGCCGTCATGTATTAGAGGGATAGCCGATTCGCTGGCATTCGTCAGGGGAAACCTGCCGCGTCACACTTCCTGGCGCGACGTTCGGAACAGGACGCGCGTCAGGAGCAGGAGAGAGCCGATGAGGACGGCATTCATCCACAAGGGCATGGCGGTGGCGCCCAGAGCAGGAAAGAGGACAATCCCGGCAGCCATGGCTCCCTCAAGTGCCCGGTACCCTGTGCGCTCGGACGGGTTGCGCAGCAGTGGCAGTCGAGTGATCGCCGTCGTCACGAGGGCGATGGCTACCCAAATCGCGTAGATCGGCGGGACACCGAGGGCGATGGGCAAGAGAGCGACGACGAACGCAGCCAGCGTCGATCCGGTCGAGACCACGAGCGAGGCGCGTGTACCGAGTTGAAGAGCCGTTGTCGTCAGTCCGACTTGGCGATCACGGTCGATGTCTTTGAAGGTGCTGGCGACGTGCGTGCCGAAGTCGTATAGGAATACTGTACCGAATGCGAACCAAGCGAGTGGCGGTACTTCGCCGGATACGCCAACGGCTCCAAAGACCACCAACAGTGCGATCCCCAGGGGTAGCACCAGGCTGCCCCAAAGCCCTCGCTGCTTGAGGTAGGCGTTGTAGCTGTGCGAGATTGCGATGAGTACCAGCACGAGAGCTCCGGCACGCCAGCCCAATAGGAACCCAAGTCCCACGCACACGGCATAGAGCGTACTCGCCAGACGCAGCGCGTGCTTCGGCGCGATCCTCCCGGACGGCAGCGGACGCAACGGGTTCGACCGCGCGTCGGTCTCGCGGTGGAAGTAGTCGTTCTTGATCATCCCAGCGAAGTACCCCAACTGGGATGTGAGCAGAGCGACGGCAGCCCGCCAGTTCCACCCCGTTTCGTGCGCAGCCAGCACGATACCGGGCAGCGTCGCCACGATAGGTACGGCGACCAGAGGGTAGCGTATCAGCTCAGCGTAGGCGCGGATGCGTCCCGGGCCGCTTCGTGACACCGCATCTCCTAGCCCATTCGGTACATCCGAGTCACGTCACTGAGTATGCCGCAAGCATCGTGCCGCAGGCACACCGACGCGGCTGGCACAGCCCCAAGTCACATTAGGCGTCTACATTCCGTACATCGCAGAAAGCGCCGGACTCCAAGGACGCCTCGATGGCTTCGCAGATCATCTCCGTCGCGACGACCTGCTTCTCGAGCACTTGGCATTGCGCCTTGCCCTCGACCACGTCGGCGAAGTGCTCCAACTCGATGCGGTACGCGTCGGGATACCGCTGAGGGAACGAGTACAGCGGGTTCGACACGACCGTGCCGTCCGATGTGTGCTGAACGACCGTGGACTGGAGACGGTTCCCCAACTGCGCCATCCCGAAGGGACCGAACGCCTCAACGCGCTGATCGTAGCCGTAGCAGCAGGTCCGGGAGACATCGATCAGGGCGAGGTTCCCGTGCGGATACTGCATCGTCACAGCCAGCCCCTCGATCTCGCCCCAGGCGGTGAGGTCGTCGTGGTGAGTGTAGGATGCAGCGCTCACTCGCTCTGGAACGGCGTGAGACGCCTCGCCGCCCATCATCCAGTTGGCGATGTCGATGTCGTGGACGACGCAGTCGCGGACGATTCCGCCGCTGGTAGCCAGGTACGCTCGGCTCGGGATCGGCGCGTCCCGCGACGTGAGTTTCAGCATCTGCGGCGATTGTGATCCGAGCCGACGCCGCAGCTCCCGGAACTCGGGGTCGAACCGCCTCTGGAAGCCGACCATGAGGGATCGATTCCGTGACCTGGACAGTCGATAGCACGCGCAGACCTGATCGAGCGTGCCGAGGGGCTTCTCGCAGAAGACGTGGAACCCGGCGGACAGGGAAGCCTGAACCAGTTCCGTGTGGGTGTGAGTGGTCGTCGCAACGATCACGACGTCGGCATCATGCCGGGCGAAGGCTTCTGCCGCGTCCGACGCTGTCGGGCAACCCAGAGCGTCCGCCAGGGCGGTCGCGCGGGAC
>VGLH01000069.1 GCA_016866785.1 Candidatus Poribacteria bacterium | reverse complement strand
CAGAGCCAGGTCGTGCTTGACGCCCAGCACGAAGAAGCGCTTGCCATTCTCATCGACCATATTCTCGTAGACGGCGATGAAGTCCCCGGGACGGACGTCGCGGCTGCCCAGTCCGGCGGCGCCGGAATAGACCGCTGGGATCGACGTGATCGCCGGATACCCGTCGGCACCGGAGACCGCGTCGGCGAACGCCGCCTTGATCTCCGCCGTCAACGGGTTCGACTGCGCCAGCGGGTTGTCCATCCGCTCGATGACGCTGAACGCCTTCACGTCCTTCAGCGCCTCGACAAGCTGCGGGCCCGGGAACGGCCGGAAGACGGTCACATGGACGACGCCGACTCGGTGCCCGCGCTCGCGCAGGTAATCGGCGGTCACCATCGCCGTTTCCATCATGCCGCCCATGCCGACGATGGCGTATTCTGCGTCTTCCATGCGGTACTGCTCGATGAACGAATACGGTCTGCCGGTCCGCTTCGCCCACTCATCCATCGCCGACTGGATAGCGGCTGGAACCGCATCGTAGTAAGCGCGCTGGGCGATCTTGCCCTTCATGTAGCTGTCTTGATTCTGAACGACGCCGGTCATGATGGGCTTCGACGGGTCGAAGAAGTTGCGAAGCCGGTCGCTGGGGCTCCCGATATACTCGCGCAGGAGCTCGGGTTCCGGCTGCAGGAAAGACTCGACCGTGTGGGTCGTTAGGAACCCGTCCTGGATGTTCATGAACGGCGTGTCGGACGACTCGGCAGCGCGTCGGCAGATGGCGGCGAGGTCGCCCGCTTCCTGCGCGTTCTTGGCGAAGAGCATCGCCCAGCCGCAGTCGGCGACCGCCATCACGTCATCGTGGCCGGCGTGGACGTTGAGGCTCTGCGACGTGAGCGCGCGCGCTCCGATGTGGAAGACGACCGGCAATCGCTTGCCGGAGATCGTGTAAAGGACCTCCTTCATCAGGACGAGTCCTTGTCCCGACGTGAACGTCGTCACCCGTCCGCCGGCGAGGGCGAAGCCTTCGCAGGCGGTCGCCGCGCTGTGCTCCGATTCGGGTTCGATGAAGAGGAGGGTTTCATCCCAAAGGTTCTTCATCCCGTTGGCGACGTAGTAATTGTAGCCTTCGCCCATCTTGGAGGACGACGTGATCGGGTAGGCGCACGCAGCCTGTGTGATGTGTGTCTCGACCCAGACGACGGATTCGGATCCGTCTGCCGTGGTGGGTATCCCTGGGTACCGCACATCCGCCGCAGCCGGTTTCGGGTGTTCCATACGAACTACGCCTTTCAGATACGCTCACGAGGCGAGGTCGAGCCGGATCGCGCCAATCTACGCCGATGAGGACGCCAACGGCGGGACGCCGCCGACGGGCTCGATCTCCAGCGGGCGAGTCCGAAGGCTCCGTGGCTCTTCGCCGACTTGAATCATGTGCTGCACGTAGCGAACCGCGTCGATCAGGTCTTCGGGTCGCGGCGGGCATCCCGGTACGTACACGTCCACAGGAATGAACTGATCGACGCCCTGAACCAGCGTGTAGGTGTCGAACACGCCCCCGCTGGACGCGCAGGCTCCCATCGAGATGACCCACTTGGGATCCGGCATCTGGTCGTAGATGCGCTTGAGGACGGGCATCATCTTGATCGAGATACGCCCGGAGACAATGAGCAGATCGGATTGTCGTGGAGAGAATCGGATCGCTTCTGCGCCGAATCGCGCCAGATCGTACTTCGTCGCCAACGTCGCCATCATCTCGATGGCGCAACAAGCCGTGCCGAACGGCATGGGCCAGAGGGAGTTGCCTCGCCCCCACTTGATCAACCGGTCAACGGAGGTCGTGATGAAGTCGAACGTCCCGGACTTCTCAGACATCGGCTGGTCCTCTCAGGCAGGCGAATCGAGTGCGGGCAGAAACCGTCCTCGGTTCAACAAATGGTGGGGATCCATGCGGTCTTTCAGCCGTCGCATCCATGCCACCGGACCGGTTGGCGGGCCCCATACGTCGAGCTGGCGCTTGACGCCTACTGGCGCGTTCTCGACGACGACGCGTCCGCCAACAGGCAACAGCTCCGTTCGCAGGCTGTCGACGGCGTCACTGGCAGGGCTTGCCGCTTCTGGAGTCGGCAGACGAAACCGGCACATGACGCTCCCGTTCGCGTAATGCGCTAGGTATTGTACGCCAAGATCGCGCGCAGCGGCAAGGCGCGAGCCGGTCTCGATCGCCTGCTGAACTTGCACGATCGGCACGCTCACCCGGCACACGACGGACTCGCTCTCGGAGCGCCAGGCGGACAACGTGGCCTGGAGGAGCTCCTGCCAGAAGTCCGCTCCCTCGTCGGCATACTGCGCAACATCGGCGGCGTTGGAGCCTCTCAGGAGCTCCGACGCGCGTTCCACCTGGTAGTCGGCTTCCTCCTGGGTTCCGGCGAAGCACGCGAGCACGGACGGCGCATGGGATCGAGTCCCGTACTCCCCCCAGACATCGTCGCCCAGGTTCAACATCTCCAGGAATGTGGGGTGGAGTTCGGAGTGGACGATGCCATCCGCGCCGGCGCGCGCCGAAGCCCAGTCGGCGAATGTTGCCAGCGTCGCCGCTCGCCGCTCCGGCACCGGATGCAGCCGGAAGGCGGCCTCGACGACCACGGCGAGCGTCCCGAGCGACCCCACCAGCAGACGAACCGTGTCGTAGCCCGCTACGGTCTTCACGACCCGCCCGCCGCCCTTGACGACGGTTCCGTCGGCGAGTACCGCTTTGACGCCCAGGGTGAGGTCTCGCGGCGTTCCATACATGCGGCGCAGCGGACCGCTGTCGTTGGTGGCGATGACCCCGCCGACTGTCGCCATGTCCTGCCTCGCGGGGTCCAGAGCGAGGAACTGACGCGACGGGGCGATCTCCTGCTGCAGCGCCGCGATGGGCTTGCCCGCCTCGGCAACGGCGGTCAGGTCGTTCGATTCGTAATCGATCGTCCGGTTCAGCTCTCGGAGCGAGAGCAGCACCTCGGCGGAACCGTCCAGGTTCCCGATACTCAGCGCGCTGCCGTTCCCGCAGGGGACGACCGATGCTCGTTCGTCGGTCGCTGCCCGGAGCACATCGGACACCTGTTCGACGCTGGACGGTGTGATCACCACCACCGGATGGAGCACACCGATGTCTGGGATGCCGGACTGGGCGATAGATGCGTGTTCGTTGCCGAGGATGTTTGCGAAACGGGAGTGGAGCGCGTCGATGCGGTCAAGCATCGGTTCGGGCTCCAGGTTCCGAGGGAACCTTGCCAGGGAAGATCTTGTCGGGGTTGCACAGACCTTCTGGATCGAACACCGCCTTGATGTTCTGCATGAACTCGAGGTCCGCCGGCGTGAACATCAGCGGCATGAACTCGATCTTCTCGACGCCGACGCCGTGCTCGCCCGTGATGGTTCCCCCGACTTCGACGCATCGGGCGAGAATCTCTCCGCTGGCGAGAAGGACATCCTCGCACTGCTTCGGGTCGCGCTCGTCGAAGAGGATGATCGGGTGGATATTGCCGTCGCCTGCGTGGAACACGTTGGCGATGCGAAGCCCGTACTTGCGGCTCACTTCTCCGACGAAGCGGAGCAGCTCCGGCAGGCGCGTTCGCGGCACGACGCCGTCCTGCGTCAGGAAGCTCGTGCCGATGCGACCGAGTGCGCCGAACGCCTGCTTGCGCGACCTCCAGAGCGCGTCTCGCTCTTCGGCGTCGCGAGCGATGCGCACTTCGCGCGCGTGGTGACTCCGGCAGATCGTCTCGATCTCCTCGGCGCGCCGATCCATTCCCGCTTGGATGCCGTCGAGCTCGACGATGAGCACGGCGGCGGCGTCCTCTGGGAAGCCGAAGTGGAACGCCCCTTCGACCGCTTGGATGACGAGTTGATCCATCATCTCCAACGCGGCAGGGATGATCCCGTGCCCGATGATATCGGAGACCGCCTCGGACGCGTTGTCCACGGACTCGTAGACGGCGAGAAGCGTCTTGAACGCCTGAGGGTTCCGCGTCAGCTTGACGACGCACTTCGTCGCGATGCCGAGCGTGCCTTCGGAACCGGTGACCAGCCCGCGCAGGTCGTAGCCCACGCCGTCCTCCGCCTTGCCGCCCAACTCCACGATTTCGCCGTCGGGCATCACGAACTCGACGCCCGTCACGTGGTTCACCGTGACGCCGTACTTGAGCGTGTGCGGTCCGCCGGAGTTCTCGGCGACATTCCCGCCGATGGTGCAAGCCTTCTGGCTGGAGGGGTCTGGGGCGTAGTGATAGCCGTGCGGCGTCGCGGCATGGGTGAGCCACAGGTTGACAACGCCCGGTTCGACGACGGCGCGCTGGTTGGCGATGTCGAGGTCGAGGATGCGATCCATCCGGTTCAGCGCGATCATGATCCCGCCGCGCGAGCTGAGGCATCCGCCGCTGAGCCCGGTGCCGCCGCCTCGCGCGATGAACGGCAGGGATTCGCGATTGGCGTAGCGGACGATCTCCGAGACTTCCTCAGCCGATGAAGGGAACACGACGACATGCGGCGGAGATTTGTAGAGCGAGGCTCCGTCGCACTCGTAGGTCATCATCGCGGTGCGGTCGGAGAGGACGTTCTTCGCGCCGACAATGGCGCCGAGGTCCCGCGCTGCCTTGGCGACGTCCATCTGCACGCGCTCGGCTGCAACGCCGTGCATCACCCGCATGCCTCCGCCCAAGCTGGAATCAGTTGGACTCGATGACGGTCAGTTCCTGCGATAGGTTCTGGATCGATACCTTCTGCGCGACGACTCGCGCGAGTTCCATGAAGGCTTCACGCTGAGGCGACCGGCTCTCGCCAGATGCCGCCGGCACGCCGGCGTCGCCGCCTTCGCAGATCGACGGGTCGATGGGTATTTCCGCCAGCAGCGGAACTCCGAGCTGAGCCGCTGCCGCCTTGCCTCCGCCGGACCGGAAGATATCGTATCGCGTGCCCGTATCCGGGGCAATGAAGTAGCTCATGTTCTCGACGATGCCGAGGATCGGCGCGTTCGTCTTGCGGAACATCGTGACGCCCTTGCGCGCGTCCGCCAGGGCGACATCTTGCGGCGTCGTCACGATGACCGCGCCCGTCAGCGGGATGCTCTGCGTGAGGGTCAGGTGCGCGTCGCCGGTTCCCGGGGGCATATCGACGACGAGATAGTCGAGCTCGCCCCAATCGACGTCCTGCAGGAAGTTGCGCAGAGCGCTGTGGACCATCGGACCTCGCCAGACCATCGCCGTGTCCGGGTCGGGCAGCAGAAAGCCGATTGACATGAGCTTCACGCCGTGGGCGACAAGGGGCACGATCTTGCGCTCGGCGGTGACATCCGGCTGCGATTGGACGCCGAGCATCAGCGGAATCGACGGTCCGTAGATGTCGGCGTCGAGGAGACCGACAGCGGCGCCGCTCTGCGCCAGGGCGACTGCGAGGTTCACGGCGACGGTCGATTTGCCGACTCCCCCTTTGCCGCTGGCGACGGCGACGATGTTCCGCACGCCTGGCAGCAGGGCTTGACTCCCCAGCGCCGAATCGCGAGCCGTGCTCGAAGTCATCGTCACCTCCACGTCTCGGACGCCCGCGATCCCCTTGACCGCCGCGACGCAATCGTTGTGGATCCGCTCTTTCAGAGGGCATGCCGGCGTCGTCAAGACGACGGCGAAGCGAACCACGCCGTCGGCGATCTCGAGGTTGCGGATCATTCCGAGCGTGACCAGGTCCTTGTGCAGGTCCGGGTCCTGCACGGTGCCCAGCGCGGCGAGAACTTGGGATTCGGTGACCTCGCTGGAGCCGACGGTCGGGGCGGATTGTCGTTTGAAGATCGGCATCAGGACTCCACTCGTCCGGTCGGGTTCGAGGCGCTTGGGGGCTCGCCGCCGGAGCGCGGGAGCTCCTGTCTGACGACTGCCGCCACCATGACATCCGCCAGGTGGAGCGTCTCCTTGTTCAGCTTATCGATCAAATCGCGGATGGCATGAGTATCCGTAGACTCCGACGCGTCTTCCAGCGCCTCGGCAGCGTGCTTGATCCGGTCGCGCTCGCCGACGTCGATCAGGTTTCCGTACTGAGCGAGTGCTTTCCAGGTGGCGTCCAGTATCCCGCGCGCCTCGACGCGCGCTTCGATGAGCATGCGCTGGGAGACGTCCTCTTCGGCGTGCGCGAGCGATTCCTGCACGAGGCGGTTCACTTGCTCCTCGGTCAAATCGCCGCTCGACGCCACTTCGACGGACACTTCCTGTCGGCTCAGGCGTTCGCTGGCGCGGACGTTCAGAATGCCGTTCGCGTCGAGGTCGAAGGCGACGTCGATCTGGGGAACGCCCTTGGGCATCGGCGGAATGCCGGTCAACTGGAACCGAGCCAGCGTTCGGTTGTCACGGACGAGCTCCCGCTCGCCCTGCACGACGTGGATGTCTACGACCGTCTGGTCATCGACGAAGGTCGAGAAGAGCTCGGATTTGGACGTCGGAATGGTCGTGTTGCGAGGGATCAGCACGGACATGACGCCGCCATAGGTCTCGATGCCGAGAGAGAGCGGCGTGACATCCAGGAGCAGCACGTTCTCGACGGCGCGTTCCAGAATTCCGGCTTGGATCGCCGCTCCGAGCGCGACCGCTTCGTCCGGGTTGATCGAGGTGTTCGGCTCTTGGTCGAAGGCATCGCGGACGCACTGACGAACCGCCGGGATGCGCGTCGAGCCGCCGACGAGAAGCACGTCATCGATGTCGGATGGGCTGAGCCCGGCGTCCGAGAGAGCCTTCCGGCACGGGCGGCGCGTCGCGGCGACGAGATCGGCGATGAGCGTCTCGAACCGGTCGCGCGTCAGCTCGAGCTCGACGTTCACCGGCTCCGACCCCGGGCTCCCCACGAATGGGAGGCGGATCGTCGCCGACAGAGCCGACGACAGTTGGCATTTGGCTTCTTCGGAGGCTATGCGCAGCCGTTGGAGAGCGACCGGGTCCTCCGAGAGCGTGACGCCCTTCTGTCGTCGAATCTCGCCCAGAGCCCACTCGACGATGCGCGTGTCGAAGTCGTCGCCTCCGAGACGGGTGTTCCCGTTCGTGGCGAGCACCTCGAAGACGCCATCCTTGATCGACAGGATCGACACGTCGAACGTTCCGCCGCCGAGGTCGTAGACGGCGACGCGGGCGTCGAGCGCCGGATCGTCCAGACCGTATGCCAGGGCGGCTGCGGTCGGCTCGCTGACGATCCGCCGCACCTTGAGCCCGGCGATCCTGCCGGCGGCTTTGGTCGCCTGTCGCTGCGTGTCGTTGAAGTAGGCGGGAACCGTGATGACGGCATCGGTGATCGGTTCGCCGAGGACACGCTCGCCCGCCGACTTGATGAAGCGCAGCACTTCGGCGGAGACCTGCGACGGCGTCAAGCTGCTATCGCCGATGCGAATGCGGACGAGCTCGTCGGGCTCCCCGACGAGGGCGTATGGCAGATGCGCTTCCTCGTCCGTGGCTTCGCGTCGCCTCCGTCCCATGAGCCGCTTGACGGAACGCACGGTGCTAGCGGGGTTGAGCGCGGACCGGTTCCTCGCAGCCCTGCCGGCGATGGGGCTGCCGTCGCCGTAGCCGACCACGGACGGCACGACCGACTGCCCGTCGATGCGCACGACGCTGGGTGCCCCATGCTCCATGACCGCGAGCACGGAGTTCGTCGTTCCGAGGTCTATTCCGACGATGCGTGGCACGTGGCGTTCCTCATGCGTCGTGGGACCCACCGTCTGCGACTGCCGACAGGTTCGACATCATCCGGTCGATGTAGGGCAGTTCCGACTGGAGCTTCCGAAGCTGCGACAACAGGTTTTGCCGTCGTTGTCCGTAGGTGTCGGCATCCACCTCGGCGTAGGCGAAGGACTGCTCGTTGGCGTCCCACTCCCCGGCGATCCGATGGATCTCGGTCCATCGCGCCTCTTGCGCGGCGCGCACCTCGTCACGAAGCGTCGTCACGCGCTGGCGGAGCTCGTCCGGCAGAGCGCCCTGCGCCGCAGCCGCTTCCGCCAGCAGGTCATGGGTCTGGTCGACGAGGTCGAACAGGTCCAGGGGCACGGAGCTTCCCGCCGAGGATGGGTCGGCGCCGATCTCGAGATGGATCAGATAGTCGAGCCGCGATTTCGGTTCTCGCAGCGTCCGATAGGCTTCGTTGAGCACCATGCTCTGGCGTTCGAGCCGAGCCCGGATCGCTGGAATCGCGGCTTCGTGCAGGTCGGGGTGGAACTTGCGGCTCAGGTCGTGGAACCGGCGTTGCAGCGTGTCGGCGTCGATGAGGAGGCTTCTCGGCAGGTCGAAGAGCTCGAAGTAATCGGTAGCCGCCATGGAACCGCCTGCTAGGGGTAGAGCTGCTCGCCCGTGTCCGGGTCTTCGATCAGGATGGCATCGACCGGGCAATCCTCTGCCGCCTGCCAGATGGCGTCCTCGTCTTCGAACAGCCCAAGATCGGATCCGTCCGACTCGCCAGCGAGCCGCGTCGGCGGGGACAGCAGAACCGCGATCCGCTCGTCGTCGAGATCGAACACGTGTGGGGCGGCCTCGACGCACAGGCTGGCGGCGATGCACTTCTTGCGGAGTATGCGGACGCGTACCGTGTCGCCCACGAATCCCCTCTTCGCGATGCCTAGAGGCTCTCCACGACCTTGCGGAGCTTCTCGCGGACGACCGTCGCCACCTCGCCGAGCTCCTTGTTGTCGATCGCCATCATCGAGGCGACGGGGTCGATGGCGGAAACCTCGACGCCATCGTCGATTTCCTGAACGACCACGTTGCAGGGGAGCATCAAGCCGATCTTGTCTTCGGACAGCAGCGCCTTGTGGGCGAAGGGCGGATTACACGCGCCGAGGATGATGTAAGGGCGAAAGTCAGCGTCCAGCTTCTTCTTGAGCGTCGCCTTGACGTCGATCTGGGTCAGAACGCCGAAGCCCTCTTTCTGGAGCGCCTCCGTGACCCGCGGGATCGTGTCGTCGTATGAAGTCTGGACCTTCTTGGCGAAGTAGTAGGACATGATTCTGACCTTCCGACGTCGATGTGAAATGCTCTGGAATCGGCTCGCAAACAGGGCACAGCGGCAACACGCCGCGCGGAGCTCCGCTGGCTGTGGTGCGAAGTCTCCGTATGGGAACGCTAGACCTGGAAGGACTCGCCGCAGCCGCAGGTGGATCGGGCGTTCGGGTTGTTGATCTTGAATCCAGCGCCCATCAAGCCCTCGACGTAGTCGATGCTCGATCCGGCGAGGTAGAGGGCGCTCTTCAGGTCGGTAAAGACCTTGAGCCCGTTGTGTTCGACGATCTTGTCGCCGTCGCGCTGCTCGTCGAAGCCGAGCCGGTACTGCATGCCCGAGCATCCGCCACCGACGACCTGGACCCGCAAGCCGTACCCCTCGTACCCCTCGCTCTCGAGGAGTTCCAGAACCTTGCTGGCAGCCGCATCGGTTACCGTGATCATCTACTGTTCCTTCTGTGCTTAGGAGCGCGAACGCTTCCAGCCGGTGCGCCTGGTCGTATGGTCGCCCACGATCCTTCGAGAGGTCAAGCGTCGTTAGCCGTTCGACTCGGTGCGCTTGCGGTAGTCGACGATCGCCGCCTTCAGCGCCTCTTCCGCCAGCACGCTGCAGTGCATCTTGACCGGTGGCAAGCCACCGAGGGCATTGGCGACGTCGCGGTTCGTCAGCTTCATCGCCTCTTCGATCCGACGCCCCTTGATCATCTCGGTCGCCATCGACGACGTGGCGATCGCGGCTCCACATCCGAAGGTCTTGAACTTGGCGTCTTCGATCACTTCGTTGCCGTCCTGGTCCTTGCCGATGCGGATCGTGAGCTTCATCACGTCGCCGCATGCCGGCGCGCCGACCAGACCAACGCCGTCCGCGTTCGCAATCGTCCCCATGTTCCGGGGGTTCTCGTAATACTCGATCACCTTCGGATTGTACGCCATGAACGATTCTCCTAAGACCTTCACCGAGACGATGCCGCCACTCGACGACGCGGGCGGTGACCTAGTGGTGCGCGTCCTCCGCCCACTCGATCTTCGAGATGTCGATTCCCTGGAGCTTCATCTCGTAGAGAGGCGACAGCTCTCGCAGGCGCTTCACCGTCGCCACGATGTGATCCGCCGTGAACTCGACCTCCTCGGCGGTGTTGCCTCGCCCGAGTCCGAACCGGATGGACGTATGAGCCAAACCCTCGTCGATGCCCGTCGCCACGAGCACGTACGACGATTCCAGCGACGCGGACGTGCAGGCGGAACCGGACGAAAGCCCGACGTTTTTCATGCCCATCAGGAGCGACTCGCCCTCGACGAACTCGAAGCTGAGATTGAGGTTCGAGTAGAGACGCTCCGTCGGGTGTCCGTTCAGATAGACGAAGTCGAGATCGGTGGTGATCCGCTCGTGAAGCCGGTCGCGCAAACCGCCGACGCGCTCGTGTTCGGCGTCGCGTTCCATGAGGTAGATCGATGCCGCCTTGCCGAGACCCACGATGCCAGGGACGTTCAGCGTGCCGGAGCGCATCTTCTTCTCGTGCCCGCCGCCGTCCATGAGCGGCGTCAGCTTGATGCGGGGGCGCTTCTTGCGAACGTAGAGCGCCCCGACGCCCTTGGGTCCATAAATCTTGTGACCCGAGATGGACATCAGATCGACGTTGAGTCTGTCCACGTCGCTGTCGTACTTGGCGAACGCCTGAACGCCGTCGGTGTGGAACAGGACGCCCGCCTCTTGGGCGATGGACCCGATCTCCGCGATGGGATTCAGCGTGCCGATCTCGTTGTTCGCCCAGATGACCGAGATGAGGATCGTCTGATCGGTGATCGCGTCGTGGACGTCCTCCGGGCTCACCATGCCGTAGCGGTCTACGGGCAGGTACGTCACCTGGAACCCCTGCTTTTCGAGGACTTTGCAGGTGTCGAGGATCGCCTTGTGCTCCGTCTGGGTCGTGATGATGTGGTTGCCCTTGTCCTGATACGCCCAGGCGATGCCCTTGACCGCCATGTTGTCCGATTCGGTCGCGCCGCTGGTGAAGACGACCTCATCCGGCGTGCAGTTGAGGACATCGGCGAGCTGCTGGCGCGCGAGGTCGACCGCCTGTTCTGCATGCCAGCCCCAGCTATGGTTTCGGCTTGCCGCGTTGCCGAACTCGTGGGTCAGGTATGGCATCATCGCATCGAGCACGCGGGGATCCAGCGGCGTCGTCGCCTGGTGATCCATGTAGATGGGCAGTTTCATCGCGGACTGGATTCCTTCTCGTGGTGTCACAGCATCGCCTGGAACGCGATGGGCAACGACTCCTCGTGCCGTGTCGCCGGGCCCCCGGTTTCAGTCGACTTCGCGTATTCCCGGACGTAGCCGCACGTCTTGCAGGGCTCCGCCGATAGCTCCTGATGGCATCCGGTGCACTCGGCAGTGAGGCTCATCGCCTGCTCGATATCGCGGCGGATCGCTTCGTACTGTCGGATGCGCTCCGTGGTCCGTTCGAGCTGAATCCGGAGAACTCGCAGCAGCTTGTTCGCAGCGACGGTTCCGATGTGGCTGTCCTGGCGGATCGACAGCAGCTCTTGGATATCCTTGAGCGGGAAGTCGAGCGCCCGAAGCGATGCGATGAGCTGCAGTCGCCGAAGGACGGAGCGGTTGTAGAGTCGGAACCCGCCTTCGGTTCTCATCGCCGGCTCGATCATGCCCATCTCTTCGTAGTAGCGCACCGTTCGGACGGTGACATCCGCCCGGCGCGCGACTTCGCCGATCTGCATGAGATGGGTCGAGTCGGCTGCGTCCGTGTCGTCGATCGTCAGTGTCATGGGCGGCTTCTCCATCCGCAACGTATTGTACTCTACCCTTACGTAAGGGTCAAGTGCCCGCAGACGGTTCCTGCATCGTTGTCCGGCAAACGGCGGTCGGGCATACTCGCCCCGAGGAACCCCATGGAGCGAACCGAAGCCGTCGCCGCCGCTCTGACTCAGATCCGCGAGCACCTGCTGATTCCGCTGGCGATGCACGTCCGCGAGGTGACGCCGGACGTGGCGTGGCGCTGGCGGCAGCAGATGCACGTGCTCGACTACTTCGTCCGCCGAACGCTGGGCTCGCCTGCTTCCGACGAGACGGCGGCGATGCTGGCAACGAGCGGAGGTCTGCTGCGCCTGTTGACGGAGAACATCGACGCGCTCGAAGAGATCAAGGACTACGAATGGGCGCGCGGACTGAGCGCGGCGTCGGACGCCGCCAGCATCGCGGAGGAAGTGCTGTCTGGCGAAGACCAGACGCTACGCGATGCCCTGCTCGACGCACTGATGTTCGGGCTCAACTGGAAGTCGAACACGTTCTGGGTCGACGCGGGCAAGAAGGCGCACCGCGCGACGGCGCGGAGCTACACCGTCGAAATCGAAGACGAGCTGTGGGAGTTCCTGAGCGTCGCATCAGGCGTGGCCGACGACGACATGACGCTCGAACGCGCTCGGAGGATCGGCGTGACCGCCGAACGCGTCATCGCCACGCTGAGGCAGTCCGGTATGCCGACGAACGCTCAGGTGGCGCTGCTGGCGCACCTCTACCAGTGGGTGCTGCGGCTCAGGATGGGTAGACTGCTGATCGTGCTGGAGCACGAGTCGCAGGAGCAGCCGCCCGATACGCCGTCTGTCGAGCCCAACTCGACATCCTGACCCCACACCGCAATCGGGACTCGCTACCAATCCACGACGGAACCGTCGTCGGGGTGGTATGTCTCCGGGTTCCGCCAGTCGTGGTCGATCTTGTCCTCCATCGCATCGTCGTCGAGCTCGATGCCCAGCCCGGGAGCCGTCGGTAGATCGACGAACCCATCGCGGAACGCGAAGGGCTCTTTCAGGTAGCCGGCTCCGAGCGTCGTGTGCTCCTGCGCGATGAAGTTGGGGATGGAGGCGTCGAGCTGGATGCACGCCGCCAGTGAGATGGGTCCCAGCGGGTTGTGCGGCGCGATTCCGGCGTAACTCGCCTCAGCCATGCCGGCGATGATGCGCACCTCGTTGATGCCTCCCGCGTGGCACAGGTCGGGCTGGAGGATCGCCGCCGCCTGCTTCTCGAGGATTTCGCGGAAGCCCCACTTCGTGAAGACGCGCTCGCCGGTGGCAATGGGCAGATGGGTTCCGTGAGCGATCTCGGCGAGCACATCGACGTTCTGGCACTGGCACGGCTCCTCGACGAACATCGGCTGATAGGGCTCCAGCCCCTTGATGAGCATCTTCGCCGTCTGCGGGCTGATCGCGCCGTGGAAATCGATGGCGATATCGACCTCGTCCCCTGCGGCTTCTCGCAGCGCGGCGAACGACTCGACGGCGCGGTTGACGAATGCGCGCGTCTCGACGATGCGCGCCGGTCGTCCGCCGGAGACGCCCGTCTTGAACGCCGTGAATCCTTGGCGGATGCCCTCGCGGATGTTGTCCGGCGATCCGGCTCCACGGTAGAGGCGGATTCGGTCGCGCGTGGGTCCGCCGAAGAGCTTGTAGACGGGCACTCCGAGCGCCTTGCCGGTGATGTCCCACAGCGCCTGCTCGACGCCGCTCAGCGCGCTCGTGAGGATGGGCCCGCCGCGATAGAAGGCGTGGCGGTACATCGCCTGCCAGTGGTGGGCGACTCGCGTCGGGTCTTTGCCGATCAGGTACTGCGCGAGCTCGTCGACCGCCTGGGCGCACGTCAGGGCTCTGCCTTCCAGGATCGGTTCCCCGAGCCCGACGATCCCCTCGTCGGTGTGGATCTTCAGGAACAGCCATCGCGGCTTGACCAGGAACGTCTCGACGGACGTGATCTTCACGGCGAGTCCTTTCGGCATGGAGCGGGCCCGAGTCGGCGGCGAGAAGCCTACCCGATGGCGGCGCGGCTGTCGAGCGTCACGCGGCGGTTGCGCCGAAGCCCGCAGAGCGGCACTCTACCGGCGAAGTCCGCTCCCACGATAGGGGTTGTCCATGCCGCGAGACGGTATCGAGTTGGTCGTCAACGGTGGGTTTCAGGGCGGTGGGCATCAAGAAGGCGCGGACGCGCTGCCCGACGGATGGCGCGTGTGGACGCCCGAATGGCAGCGCGCGTCGTGCAACGTTTCGTGGACGCCTGCCGGGCTGCGCGTCGCACCGGACGGAACGCCCTGGTCGGTGGGCGGCGTGTTCCAGTCGATCCACGGCGTCGGCGCGGGCGAGGCGTACGCCGTGAAAGCCGAGCTGTCCGTGAGCGGCGTCAACGATCCCGAGCGGTCGATCATTCTTCGGGTCGCTTGGACCAAGGATGGGCGACGACTGAACCACGGCGGCGACCTGGCGCGCGGGCCCATCCTCCATGGGGGCGACGCGCGGTTCGAGGGAACCGTCGTCGCGCCTGCGGACGCCGACGGCGCTGAGCTATCGCTCGACCACAAGTGGCTCGGCGAAGGGTCGGTCACCTGGCGCAGCGTGTCGATGCTGCCCGCCGATGCGCCGGCTCCGCGAATGGTGCGCATCGGGACGTCCTACCTGCGCCCGCGCAACAGCGACAAGGTGAAGAATCTGGAGCTCTTCTGCCAACTCGTCGATGCCGCCGGCGCGGATCGCGTGGACATCCTCTGCCTGTCCGAGGCGATCACGATGGTCGGCACGTCGCATGGGTTCGCCGGTTCCGCTGAGCCGATTCCGGGTCCATCGACGCAGGCGCTCGGAGAAGCCGCGCGGCGGAACCGGATGTGGGTCGTCGCAGGACTGCTCGAAGCCGTCGGCGACGTGCTCTACAACACGGCGGTCTTACTCGACCGCGACGGCGAACTGGCGGGAACCTACCGGAAAGTGCATCTGCCGCGCGACGAGTGGCGTCAGGGGATCACGCCGGGCGACTCGTATCCGGTGTTCCGAACGGATTTCGGGGTCGTCGCGATGCAGATATGCTACGACTGGTTCTTCCCGGAACCGCACGCGATCTTCACGCTACAGGGAGCCGAGGTGATCCTCGCGCCGACATGGGGCACGACCTTCCGCGACGAAGACGGACGCGTCGAAGGCGAGACCGTGTTCCGCGTACGGGCGCGCGACAACGGCGTCGTGATGGTTCCGGCGGTCTACGACGGCAGCAGCATGGTGATCGACCAGGTCGGTCGCATCGTCGCGACGAACGATGGCAAGGAAGGCGTCTTCTGGGCGGACGT
This sequence comes from Candidatus Poribacteria bacterium, assembly GCA_016866785.1. Taxonomy (NCBI): domain Bacteria; phylum Candidatus Poribacteria; species Candidatus Poribacteria bacterium. The sequence continues at coordinate 6,937 of VGLH01000069.1, read as the reverse complement.
CGATCTCGACGCCCGCGAGAGGCTTCCCTGGGTCGGTCGATGGCGCGCGACAGGGCGACATGACCGCATGCCGGAGACGTACTCCGTGTTGACGCAGTCGCACCTCGCATTCGAGCCGGGCTCGTGAAGACGATTCCGTGGTCGACGCATCACAGCCACGAGAACCGACCCCAGCCGACGGGTTCACTTGCCGCAGGAGCGGCTTCGGTGCCCGTCTACGATGTGGATACCGTCGTCGTCGGGGCGGGAGCGGCGGGCTTGCGGTGCGCCGTCGCGCTGTCGCGGAACCTCAAGTCGCAGCCGAGCCGCCGGATCGCCATCCTTACGGAAGACCTGCGCAACAGCACCTCCTACAACACCGGTTCCGACAAGCAGACGTTCTACACGTGGGGCGTCGCACGCGAAACCGGGGACTCGCCTCGCAGCATGGCGGAGCAGCTCTATGCCGGAGGATCGCTGGACGGCGACATCGCCACAGTTCAGGGGAACCTGTCCGCCCGGGCGTTCTACGGGCTGGCGGAGCTCGGTGTGCCGTTCCCGCATGACGTTCTCGGCGGGTACGGTGGGTATGTGACCGACCATTCGCCGCACCCGCGAGGGACCTCGACGGGTCCGCTCACGTCGCGCGACATGGTCGAAGCCCTCATCGGCGAAGTGCAGACGCGCGGGGTTCCCGTGTTCGACCGCCATCTGCTCCTGGCGCTGGTCGTTCACGACGTCTGCTGCTGCGGTCTGCTCGCCATGGACACGTCCTCCCCGGAGTCGCCCGACTTCGGGTTCCGGCTCTTTCGCGCGTCGAACGTCGTCCTGGCGGTAGGAGGTCCCGGCGGGCTCTACCGGAGCTCGGTCTATCCGACGTGCCACAACGGGGGCATCGGCGTCGCGCTCGAAGCCGGAACGCGCGCCGCGAACCTGACCGAATCGCAGCACGGGCTGGCGTCTGTGAGATTCCGCTGGAACGTGTCGGGCACCTATCAGCAGGCGATCCCGCGCTACTTCAGCGCCGCCGCCGACGGCTCGGACGAGCGCGAGTTCCTGAACCCGCACTTCGGGTCCATGGGAGCCCTCGCCTCGACGACGTTCCTCAAGGGGTATCAGTGGCCCTTTGACGCGGCGCGGCTGTCCGGGTCGTCGCTGATCGACGTGCTAGTCTACCGCGAGACGGAGATCGAGCGACGGCGCGTCTTCTTGGACTTCCGAGAGAACCCGCGATCCACCGGCACGATGGATGCCTTCAACACCGGCGCACTCTCCGATGAAGCCCGATCGTACCTAGATCGCGCCGGCGCGCTGGAACTGCCCACGCCGCTGTCGCGACTCGCTCACATGAATCCGCAGGCAGTCGCGCTCTACGCGAGTAAAGGGATCGATCTCGCGACGGAGCCGCTCGAAGTGCGGGTCTGCGCCCAGCACAACAATGGTGGGCTGGAAACCGACGCCAACGGCGAGTCGACCAACACCCGTCGGCTGTTCGCCATCGGCGAAGTCGCCGGACACCACGGGGTCTACCGCCCTGGGGGATCGGCGCTCAACGCCGGGCAGTCGTTCGCGATCATGGCGGCGGAACGCATCGCGTTCGGCGAGCCCGAATCAGCCCGATCCGGCGACGACTTCGACAGCGCGGCAGCCGCCGTCGTCGCGAAGTTCCGCGAGCTTTCCTCGCGACTCACCCGACGGAACGGAGCCGCGACGGTCGCATCCATCCGGGATCGCATCCGCGAGCGCATGACACGAGTCGGTGCGCACGTTCGCGGTCCCGGCATCCACGACGCGCTGACCGATGCCTACGCCGAGATCGCTCAGTGTGAACGCGCGACGGTCGCATCGGCGTCGGAGCTACCGGACGCCTTCGTGGTCCGGTCGTTCGCGTTCGCCCATGCTGCCTACCTCGAGGCGATTGCGCACTACCGAGATCACGGCGGCGGCAGTCGCGGTTCCTACCTGGTGCTGGACGAGTCCGGCGAACCGCTGCTCACGGAACTGGGCGACGCATGGCGATGGCGTCCCGAAGACGAGTCATGGAGCGAGCGCGTGCTCCTCACGGAGTTCGGCGAAGACGGACGGTTCCGGTCATGGACTCGTCCGCGCCGTCCGCTTCCGGAGCTCGACTTCCAGTTCGAGCGCGAGATGAACCGGTACGTGCCTTGGGTGCGAGGAATTCGGAAGGCGTAGGACAATGCCATTCCAGTTGACGGATGATGGTGTCGCCGCCTATCGCTCCAGCGGAGCCGTGTTTCGCACCGCCGAGTACGCGCGCTATCCCGACCTGTTCCGGCAACTAGGTGCGGGCGGCGCCGGCAACGTGGCACTCGTCGTGGGCGCTGCCGCCAAGCGGCTGCCTGACGGCGTCGAGCCCGGCGACGGCGATGACGAACGATCACACAGCGACGCCTACGGTTTTGGCGTGGGCAGGATGGCGGCGCTCGCGCTTGCGAGCCGAGGATGGGATGTCATCGGGACCTATCGCGGCAGCGAGGTGGAAGCCCGGCAGCTCGAGCTGATGCTTCGGAGCCACTTCGGTTCGTCGCGGTCGCGGATGCTGCCGCTGGACGTGTCGGACGTCGCGTCGGTCGTGCCGTTCGTTCGGGACCTGGGCGTGCCGATCCGCGCCGTCATCTACTCGCCGTCGGTTCAGGTGCGCCGGGAGCGGATCGGGGATGTCAGTGCGGACGACTACGCCTACTGCTTCGACGGCAACTGCCGAGCCTACGCCGAACTCGTGCGAGGGCTCTTGAGCGCTCCGAGCCTGCCCGATCCAGACGCCCACGGCATCCGACTGCGGATCGCCTACGTGGGGTCGATCTCCGGCAGTGGAACGCCGTCGCCGGGAAGGGCTGCCTACTGCGTGTCCAAAGCCGCCGGGATGGAGCTCACCGGCAACATCAGCGCCGCCTACGCGCCGTCGATCATGGCGTTCAATATGAACGTCTCCATCGCGGACACGGCGGCGACCGTGAACGTGCGCGCGAAATACGAGCCCATCATGGCTCGTGAAAGCCACGTGGGCTCGATGCTGTCGGCGCGGGATGTCGCGAACGCTCTCGTGGCGAACCTGGTGGACGTCCACATCAACCACGGGGCGAACATCGACGCGACCGCCGGTTGGCGGCGCAACGCGCTCTGACGCGCATCGCTCAGACCGACGCGAGCTCGCGGCATTTCTCCAGAACCGCGATCTGGCGGCGGACGCTCTCCGGCGCGATCGCTAAGGGAACCCCATCGCGGATCGTGCGGTACAGGTCGGCGTAGAGACGCTCGTTGCTCGACCGGAAGGGCTCCGACGCGCAGTCGTAAGTCTCTTCCGTCCAGGTCAGTTCCTCGCGGTTGTAGCTGCGGTCGGGCGTTGGAACACGGGACACGGGACGGGGCGGCAGCGTCGAGATGTCGATGTACTTCCAGCGAATCCGACTCGTGGTTCCCGTGAGTCCTCCCTGGGTTCCGGCGACCAGCCAGCGGTCCTGCCCATAGGCGACGGCGCTCGATATCTCGATGTCGATCCACGGGGATCCCGGCGCGGATAGCGTGATCTTGACGTGGTCCTCCGCGTCGCCGGACGACAGCGGCGTGCTGACCATCTGGCAAGCGACGTGCGGCTCGACGTCGCCAAGCAGCAGCAGAGCCTGATCGACGGCGTGGGAGGCGCTGTTGTTGAGCGAGCCGCCGCCGTACTCCTTGAGCGTCTGCCAATCCCACCGGCGGCTGAATCCGTGCCACGCGAAACGCGCAAAGAGCACGGTTCCCAGCGCCCCGGACTCCACCACCTCACGAACCTTCATGAAGTCGGGTCCGTAGCGATAGTTCTGACTCGCCGTCACGATCCGCCCCGTCTGCTGCCCGATGCGGATCATCGCGTCGACGTCCACCAGGCTCGTGGCGAAGGGCTTCTCGACGAGCGCGTCCTTGCCGGCTTTCATCGCGGCGATGGCGTAGGGCGCGTGCAGATGGCTCGGAGATGCGACGACGACCAGCTCGACATTCGGATCGTTGACGAGGTCGCCGACTTCGGTGTACGCGGCGCAGCCGAAGCGCGCCTTGGCTTCCGCCCGCCGGGATTCCTCTGGATCGCATACGGCGGCGACTCGGTATTGTTCCGACATGGATTCGAGCGTGAGGGCGTGAAGGCTCCAGCCGGCTCTGCCGAGACCGATGATGCCGACGCCGATCGGGAGCGCTGCACTGGCAGACATCGTTCGCTCCTAAGAGAAGACGTGAGCGCCGCTAGGCGATCAGCCGTTCGATTGCCGTGCGGAGCTCGTTCGGGTGGAACTCGTAGGGTCCGGGCCCGCCTGCATAGGCGACCCGTCCGTTCGTGTCGATCAGGTAGAGCCGCTCGGGCCAAGCGGCGTAGGCGGTCATGACCGCATCGTCCATCTCGTCGACGTACGTACGGATGCCGTAGCGCAGGGCGGCTTCGCAGGAACGCGCGACGGATCGGCGCTCCTCGATGGTCTGCGGGTCGCGGATCCGCTGCTCGCTGCCGATGTCCCATCCGTCGATGGGGTGCGCCTCTCGGATGTAGATCACCAGGAAGTGGAGCCGATCCGAAAAGGCTTCATAGAGGTCGTGTAGGCTCCCGGCCGACTGGACGAACGGCGGTCACGTGAAGCTGCCGAACACGAGCGCTACGGGCCGTGTTGGGCAGAGCGCCGAGAGCCGAACCGGCTGGGTTCCGTCCGGTTCGGAAAGCTCGAAGTCGGGCGCGGGCTCGCCGACCTTGGGCGCGTGGAGCTCGTGGACGCGCTGCCACTCGCGAGCCCCCGCCAACGTCTGGACCGTTGCGTTCATCTGCTCCTCCAGGATCGAGCGACGATCAGGTGACCATGTCGGGCGACAGATGGTCGGTTCGGTTCAGATAGACGAGCCGCGTCTGCTCCCGCGTGATGGCGATGTGGCTGATCGCGCAGTTGTGCTCGCCGAATCGTGCGTAGCCGCGATCCGTCGGTATGCCGAACAGCGTGCTGATCAGCACCGAGCCCGATCTGCCATGCCCGACCACGGCGATCCGCTCACTCTCGCCGTGCCGACGAAGTGCCTGCCAGACGGCGAGGGCGTTGCGGCGTGAAAACGATGCGAGGGCGTCGTCGTCTCCCGAGAAGTGGTGGAACCACCAACCGCGATCCGTGACAGCGTCCGGCAGGACGGCGTCGCGGCATTCGTCGAGGATCTGCGCGCGCGACATGCCGGTTCGCTGGACGGGCTCGCCGTCCTCGACCCGGGACCAGATTCCGCCGTACTCGCAGAGCTCGACGAGGACGTGCGGAGCCAGTCGCAACGCCGACCCGATGATCGCAGCCGTCAGCAGGTTCCGACGCATCGGGCTACAGTAGAGCCTGTCGATGCCGATGCCCTGCAGAGCTCGCGCTGCGCATCGTGCCTGCTCGCGTCCCAGGTCGGTCAGCGGCGGGTAGATGACCGGAGCGTCGCCTCGGTTCTCGGTCGATTGACCATGTCGGATGAGGTAGATGTCCAAAGGATGATTCCTGTTGAGCCGAAGCGCATCATTGCTTAGGATGTCGCGGAGCGCAAGGAGGCGCGCGACATGGGTTCCATGCGCCATCGTGCCGACGCTTCGACCTCACGGAGGACCTCAATGAGCGGCGAGAACCTGCGAATCGCCGTCGTGACCGGCGAACACGACTTCGAGGCGGATCGACTGGCGGCGGCGTTCGACAGCATGGGCGGCATCGACTGGACCTGGCGTGATCTCTTCGACCTCGTCGCGGATCCCAACGCCGCCGACTTCGACGCAGCCGTGTTCTACAACTTCCATCAGGGCACGCCCAGCGAGGAGACATCCGGCGCGCTGCTGGCGATGACGCGGCGAGGACAGGGGATCGTCCTGCTGCATCACGGCATCCTCGCGTATCTCGATTGGGACGAGTTCGGGCGCATCTGTCGAGCGCCGAATCGCAAGTTCGGGTACCATCCCGGGCAGCGCGTGCGCGTTCATGTCGAGGACCCGCAGCATCCGATCGTCGCCGGCGTCGAAGACTGGGAGATGACCGACGAGACCTACACGATCGAGTCGCAGCCAGACGCCCACGTCATTCTCACCACGGGTCATCCGCTGAGCATGCCGGCGGTTGGCTGGGTCCACGAATACGGTGCGTCGCGCGTGTTTTGCTTCCAGAGCGGACACGACAACCGCGCCTACCGGACGCCGGAGTTCCGCCGCGTTCTAGCACAAGGGATTCGCTGGGTCGCCCGCGCCGAATAACCCACGCCTCGAAAGGGCAATCCGTGAGAAGAGCGTCGCTCAGGTTCCTACAGGACATCCTCAAGGCTCCCAGCCCCAGCGGGTACGAACAGCCCGCCCAAGCCGTCGTGCGCGCCTACGCCAGCGAGTTCGCCGACGATGTGCGTACGGACGTGCATGGGAACGTCATCGCGTCACTGAACGCCTCGGGCGCTCCGCGCATCATGTTCGCGGGTCACGTCGATCAGATCGGGTTCATCACGCAGCACATCGACGACAAGGGGTTCATCTCGTTTCGCGGGATCGGGGGTCACGATGTCGCCGTGCTTCTGGGTCAGCGCGTGTCCGTATGGACGAAGGGCGGACCCGTGCAGGGAGTGATCGCGCGGAAGGCGATTCACGTCTTGACGGGCGATGAGCGGGGCAAGGTTCCCGAGATGCACGACCTGTGGGTCGATATCGGGGCGAAGTCCAAGGACGAGGCGGCAGGCATCGTCAACATCGGCGATCCGATCACCTTCGAGCTCGGGTTCGGTGAACTCCGAAACGGTCTCGCGCACGCCCCCGGCATGGACGACAAGGTCGGCGTCTGGGTAAGCATTGAGGCGCTCAGGTTGCTGGACGGCAAGACGTTTGACGCCTCGGTCTTCGCCGTCTCGACCGTGCAGGAGGAGATTGGGCTGCGCGGAGCCCACACGTCGGCGTTCGGCATCGAGCCGCTCGCGGCAATTGCCGTCGATG
>VGLH01000068.1 GCA_016866785.1 Candidatus Poribacteria bacterium | reverse complement strand
GCGCGCCAAGCACTGGAAGCCGAAGACCAGTCGTGACGTTCGAGCGTGCCGTCGCTCGACTGCTGCGGCAGCCGGAGGGCGCCCGACAGCCGTATGTGTTCGTGCTCGACAGCAGCGGTCTACTGGGATCGCTCATCGAGCTGGCGGTCGGCTGTCGGCGTGTGCCGGCGATCACCTACCACAACGACCTCCAGCTTCGTGATTCACTGGAGCCCTACCGAGAGCAGTCCGACGGACCAGCTCCGGCGGTCGCCGTGCTCTTCTGCCGTGACCCGTCAGGAAGTCGGGCGATCGTCGATATGGCGCGTCGAGCCCGCGTCGTTTCCGTCACGCCGCAAGCGATGCTGGAGGCGGCGGGTCCGGACTCCGATTGGCACGACGAGTTCGATGCCCTGTCAGCGGAGCACTTCCGAGCGCTGTTCAGCGCGATCCTCGCCAGCCGGTCCAGGTTCCCAGGTTCCCTGAGTCGTGAGAACGCTCTGCTGCTCATCGGCGAGGCGATCTTGGGAACGCCGCTGGCTGGCGATGCCGACGCTGGCGCGGCGAGCGAAGCAGCAGAGCGCGCCGAGTCCGACGATGTACGGCGCTTGCTCGACCGGTACCCGCGCGTTCGCCGAGCGGTCGAAGGACGCCTGGTCGGAATCCAGAGCGCCACGTCGGTCGGGCTGCTCGACCCGGAGATGAGCACCTTTGCGTGGACGATTTGGCTCGTCCGGCGGCACTCCGACAACCCCGATCTGCTGCTGCCGGACTTCTTCGGTCGATCGATCTGGGAGCGCTGGGGACACCAGGACCTGAACGCGATGGCGTCCGACTGCGAGCGCACGGTCGAGCAGCAGCCGGAACGCGCCATCGCCATGGTGCGGAGTGTCGAGCGGTTCGTGTCGAGCCATCCCCACCGAGAGCGGCTCCTGACGAGCCTGCTTGGGCTCGACGGTCCTCGCGCCGGAGAACAAGCGCTCAAGATCGCCGCCGCCGAGACGGTGTCATCGCTGGTGACCGAGAAGTGCCTGCGGGTTCTCATGCCCCGACTCGCCGCGCCGGCGCGCCCGATCTCGCGAGCGAAGTTGGCGCGTGTCATCACAACGCTCAGAAAACGTCACCTGCAGGCTCGGTTCCCCCAGTACTATCCTCGGCTGAGACACGCCGTTCAGTTGTTCGGCTGGATCGCCGATCTGTCGGAGCACGTCGCCGCGTGCGCACAGGAGGAATGGCTCGGAGACGCGCCGATCCTGCCCATCGAGCGATGGCTCGACGAGCTGTACCCGACGCGTATCGCCCCGATGCAACTTCTCTGCGAGCGCATCGAGAGCCACGCGCCAGCGACTGCCGACTTCGTGGAACCGCGCACGTTCGAGCTCATCGTGACAGCGCGCGACATTCTGCGACGCGCGGATCGCGCGTTCTACGCGACGGTTCGGCGCTCCTACGTCGGTTGGGTCGCCCGCCATGCGCCACCGCCTCTCCTGACCGTGGATTTCGTCGGCGAGGTGCTGCTGCCGTCGTGGCGCGCATTGCGCTCCACACACAGCCGAGGGTCGTGCCTCATCTGCATCGTGAATGACGCCGGTTGGTCGGAGTGGCAGGCAGTGTCTCAGACGGTGGGAGCGCTCTTGCGCGGCTATCGACAACAGCCTGTTCGGTCGCTGCTCGCGCTGCTTCCGTCCGAACGTGAACGGAACACGCAGGCTCTCATGCTCGGGCGGTTCCCGACCATCGCGGATACGTCGGGTTCCGCACACCTGTTGGCGGATCGGCTGTCCCGCGAGGCAGTGCCCGTCGTCGGTATTGGCGTCACCGGCAGCGCTGACGCGGTACCGGAAGGCGGGGTGGGCATCGTCGAGCTCACGTTCGACGAGACCGGCGGGCGCAAGACGATGCCGACTGGACAAGGGGAATCGCGCCTGCGTGAGCACGTAACGGAGCGGCTGACCCCGTTGCTCGCCGGTCTCCCCCGGCAGACGATGGTGATCGTCCTCTCGAACGGCGGAACGACCCGCCCTACGAGCCAGGAGGCGTTGGCGGCGCGCTCGTCCCGGCGAGTTCGCGACCGGTACGCCGAGATACTGAGCGCCGACGCTCGAAGTCCGATCGGGCTCGATTGCGCCGTCTTCAGCGCGAACGCCATCCACATGTCGGGAACGGGAGTCGACCAGTACGTCTTCGCGCCGGTCGATGGGCGCTTGTCACTGGATGCCGCCAACTCGTCCCAACGCCCTATTCGCGGCGGGATCTCGCTCGCGGAGATGGTCGTCCCATGCGCCATCTACATGCCGGGAGCGCGCGCGGGAGGACCATCTAATAGGACAACAGCGAGTAGACCTCGTGCGTCCCGATCACGCAGCGCGGCTCCAGGAAGCTGAGCTCGATCAAAGCCGCGATTGCCACGACGGTTCCACCAAGGCGTTCGATGAGGTCCGCTGCCGCCCGGATCGTGCCACCGGTCGCGATCACGTCATCGACCAGAAGCACGCGCTTCCCGGCGGACAGCGCATCTTCGTGGATCGCCAACGCGTTCTTCCCGTATTCGAGCTCGTACTCGACCGAAATGGTCCGGTAGGGCAGCTTGCCAGGCTTCCGCAGCAGCACCAGCGACTTCCCCATGCGGTACGCCAGGGCTCCGCCGAACACGAAGCCTCGCGCGTCGATGCACGCGACGATATCGACGTTCCTGGACGCAAACTCGTCGGCGATCCGGTCGATGGCAGACGAAAAAGCCTTCGGGTCCTGAACGAGCGGCGTGATGTCCTTGAACACGATGCCTGGCTTCGGGAAGTCGGGGATGTCACGGATGTACGCCGCCAGGTCGATCTGATTGGGGCTCATTCCTGTTCCTTCTCGTCCGATGCGGAGAGCTCGGGAGCCGCATGCGCCTCGAAGACCACTCGCTCGAAGGCTTCGGGCGGCAAAGGTTCGCCCTCGCTCCCTCGACGGAAATAGCCCAGATACTCGATGTTCCCGCCTCGTCCGCGTACCGGGGAATACGCGATCCCCACGGGAGCGAGGCTGGACTGTGCAGCACAATCGTACACCGCTTGCAGCACGTCCACATGCACTTCGGGGCGACGCACGACGCCGCCCTTCTCGACGAGCTTCGGTCCTGCCTCGAAATGGGGCTTGATGAGCGCGACCAGCTCGCTGCCGACCGGCAGGAGGTTCGCCAACACCGGCAGCACTTTCGTCAGCCCGATGAACGCGAGATCCGCCGTCGCCGCATCGACCGGCGGATCGAACATGGACAGGTTCGCGTGCCGGATGTTGGTTCGCTCCATGACGCGCACGCGAGGGTCCTCGCGAAGCTTCCAGGCGAGCTGTCCGTAACCGACATCGAGCGCGTAGACCATCGCGGCTCCGTGCTGCAGTAGGCAGTCCGTGAACCCTCCGGTCGACGCGCCGGCATCGAGGAAGGTCTTGCCGGACACGTCGATGCAGAACTCCGACAGCGCCTTCTCGAGCTTGAATCCTCCGCGACTGACGTACTTCGGAGCCGCACCGGATAGTTCCACGTTCGCGTCCGCGCTGATCGACTGCGACGCCTTCCGCACCTGCTGACCGTCGACCCGCACATCACCGGCGAGGATCCGTCGTTGTGCGTCGGTCCTCGACGCCACCCAGCCCCTGTCGGTCAGAACCTGATCGAGTCGCTGCCGTTTCATGGTCCGATCCGTCGCGCCGACGTCCCATCAGTCGTGCTCGACATGCCGCCTTCCGGTGGCGAAGACCTCACGAACGTGGAGGTCGTCGAGCGAGTAGCGCACCGACCTACCGTCGCGGCGACCCCGCACGAGTCGAATCGCCCGCAGGTACGCAAGCTGGTGGGATGCAGCCGACACGCTGATTCCGACGGCTTCGGCGATTTCACCGACTGCCGCTTCGCCGTGTAGCAGCGCGTTGAGTATCCGCAACCGCGTCGGGTCGGCGAAGGCTTTGAATAGCTGAGTCATCCGTTCGACCGTATCGTCGCCGATTGCCTCGTGGCGGTCGGTCGACCGCTCCGTCTGCGCGCTCATCGGCTTCCTCCCGCCCTGAGCATTCGGAGCCCGTTCAGGATCACGACCACGGAGACGCCGACGTCCGCTAAGACCGCGAGCCACAGCGTCGCGATGCCGGCCCCGGCGAGGGCGAACACGACGCCCTTCGACGCGAGCGCGATGGCGACGTTCTGCGCGATCAGTCGGCGAGTGCTCCTGCCCAGCCGGATCGCCGTCGGCAACTGAGCCAGGGTTCCGCCCATCAAAGTGACGTCGGACGCCTCCAATGCGACGTCGGTTCCCGTGCCCCCCATTGCCACGCCAACGGTCGCCGTGGCGAGCGCGGGCGCGTCGTTGATCCCATCGCCGACCATCGCGACGGCATCTCCGAGGTTACGCAATTCGCGCAGGGCATCTGCCTTCTCGGCGGGGAGCAGACCCGCACGCCACGACGGAATCCCGACCTTTGAGGCGACCGACTGTGCGACCGCCTCGGAATCCCCGGTCAGCATCCACGCCGAGCGCACGCCAAGAGCGCGAATCTCCTCGATCGCCGATGGGGCGTCACTTCGGACGGCGTCCGACAGAGCGATAACGCCTAGCAGTCGGTCGTCCGAAGTCACATACACCAGGCTCCGTCCCATGCCCCGAGCGGCTTCCACGCGGTCGTCCGTATCGATACTCAGCCATTCGAGCAGACGCGGGCCACCGACGTAGTACCGAGTGCCATCCACCTCGGCGAACGCGCCGACGCCCGGGAACGCCTCGAAGCCCTTGGCGGCAGAAGGGGCGAGTCCACGCGCTTCAGCCCCTGCCACGATGCCACGCGCCAGCATGTGCTCCGACCGGCTCTCGACGCTCGCGGCGATGTGCAACAGTTCATCCGCCGATACGTTCCCATCCAGAGGGACGATATCGGTGACCTCTGGACTCCCCAGCGTCAGCGTGCCTGTCTTGTCGAATACGACAGCCTGCAATCGTCCGAGGTTCTCGAGGTGGACACCACCCTTGATGATGATTCCCAACCGAGCCGCGCGAGCCAAGCCCGCCACGACAGTCACCGGCGTCGCGATGACGAGTGCGCATGGGCACCCGATGACGAGCACGACCAGCGAGCGGTAGAACCAGCGACCGAACTCTCCACCTAGGAGCAGCACGGGCACGGCGACCATGAGTGCCGCGAGCGCGACGATCAGGGGCGTGTAGTACCGGGCGAACCGATCCACCATGCGCTCCGTCACGGAACGCGACGCCTGAGCCTGGCGCATGAGCTCCGCGATCTGCGCGAGCACCGTGTCACCGGAGGAGGCGGTGATCCGGAGCTCAAAGCTCGTCGTCCCGTTGATCGTGCCGGCGAAGACGCGATCGCCGACGCTCTTGGCTACCGGCAAGGACTCTCCTGTGATGGGGGCCTCGTCGATCATGGCGTAGCCTGCGACCACCTCGCCATCGAGCGGCACGCGTTCGCCGGGCTTGACGAGCGCGATCTGCCCGACTTCCGCCTCCTCCACTCGCGCCCGAACCGGAACGCCGTCACGCAGCAGTGTCACTTCGGGGGAACCGATATCCATGAGCTGGCGGATCGCGTTCCGAGCGCGGTCCATGCTGAACGCTTCGAGCCGCTCTGCAACGGCGAAAAGCGCGACGACCGCCCCCGCTTCAGCCCAATCTCCCAAGCCTAGAGCGCCCACGACGGCGATGCTCATCAGGACGTGCATGTCTAACGTCAGCGACCGAAGGCTGGCGATGGCAGGACGCAGGACGATATGCCCGCCAGCGAGGATGGACGCCGCAAACAGGGCTCGCGCCACCGTTTCGGCTCCCTGCCATCGTACGGCTGCTCCCACGAGCCACAGCCCGACCGACATGGCGGTGGCAAGCAGCGTCCACCGATCCGCATCGTCGTGATCGTGGTCAGCGCCTTCGGCGCCACGCACGCCGTACCCCGCGCGTCGGATCGCGTGGCGCGCCGCGTCGCCGATTGCCGCGCCGTCAGCGTGCTCGACGGTGGCTTCCCCGGACATGACATCGACCTGCGCGTCGATGACGCCCTCGACCGTCAGCAGCGCACTCCGCACCTTCGTAGCACATTCGCCGCAGTCCATGCCGCTTACTTGGAGCCGACTCGTTGCCATGCCCATCTCCGAAACGAAAAACATGAGGCTGTGAACACTTGCGCATACGAGCAAATATCAGGTTAGCACGTCCACAGAGCTTCGTCAACGGCGAATGGTCGGATGGCGGCTCGGGAAGGGGATCAGTAACGACGTTGGAGCTGCATGGCAATGGCCATCTCGGATTCCGCCTCGGGGATCATGCCCTTCCGCTGGAGGCACTGCGATAGGCTCGTGTGCACCAACGGCTCGGTGGGGGCGACTTCGGCGGCTCCGCGCAGGACTTCGATGGCTTCGTCCAGCGCTCCCATGATCTCCAGCGCTTTGCCCAGAGCGAGGTGGGCTTCGACCACGGTGGCATCGGCGGCGATAGCGGCACGGTAGCGGTCTGCGGCTTCGTGCAACTTGCCAGCGGCGAAAAGGTCCAGCCCGTCGCTGACGAGCTCCAGAGCCGATTTCTCTGTCATTTGGCAGACTCCGTCCGGTAGGGATACGGCGCTCGCCATCTCGGCAAACGACCACTCAACCCTATTCTATACCCTACTTGGACAAGAGGCGCAGGATTCTCTGGACGGGCCCCGGCTTCACGCGCTCGTAGAGTTCCGCACCGGACGGCTTTACCTCGCGTCGTATCTCGCAGTCCGATTCCAGCCGGGCGAGTGCGCCCGTGATGAGCGACGGGGGGAAGTCGTTTGCCGCGTAGATCCGCTGGCGCGACGTGGGACCTGAGCGCTCGAGCTGCTCGAGTACCGCGCGCTTGGCATCATCTAGAGTTTGGATGGCGGCGCTCCTACTTCACACCGTTCGACAACGGGTTGTCGATCGTAAAATACGCCCGAATTGTTTCCAGGTGATTACGTACAGGTCAAATCATGTCGAGGACAGCAGAATCGGTGACGATCCATCATCGCCGCGCGAACGCGAGCCAATCGAGCGTCAAGAACGCCAGAGCCGCCCATGCGAACCACTGCCACACGGGGGCTTCGCCGTCGGGCTCCCGATTTGGTTCGTTCCGGGTCGTCGAGTGGGAAGCCGGAGGCGAGTCCAAGCTCGCGGCATCGACGTTCACTGCGAACAACTCCGTCTCCCGTCCCGGGATCGTCACCTGGTAGATGCCCGCGCGCGTCGTGTCGGCAAAGCCGCTCGTAGCGTCGACCGTCTGCCCTTCCGATGTGATGACGTGAACCGCCGACTGTCCGCGGATGTTCAGCGGAACCGTCTCGCCTGCCAGGACTTTGACAGGAATGGCGCGCTGACGAGATCGCACGGAATCGACCAGGTTCGCGAAGAACACGACCGCTCCGGGTCGGAGCGCGAAGTCTGTCGCGCCCAGATCGAACGGGTCGAAGCCGAACACGATGGTGTGGCGGTTCGCGTCGTCATGCCGCGCAACGAGTGTGGAACCATCCACCCGGATCAGCGGTCGCGACGGCTCGGAGAGATCGAGCCCATGTCCGATGCGGACGGAAGCCTCGCCAAGATCGACGAATCGAAGGAGTCCGTCCGCGCGATCCCACGTCAGGTTCCCGAACGCCCGGTCTGCGGAACGTCGGGCATACGGGAGATCACGATCCGGCTCGATGGCGACGACATCGCCTGTGGGGAGTGGGTCGGGAAGAAAGCCTCGGAAGACGGTCAAGTCGGTGTCGTCTGTCGGTATGTATGCGTCCTGCGACATCGAACGAATCTCAATCGGGTCGTTGAGCGCGAGCAGCGCCTCCAGAAGCGGGCTCCGCGCTCCCGCGATGACAACTCGCAGCGGTCGCTCGGCGGGCAGAACGGCGTAAGACGCGTTATCGGGAGCGAACTGGTCGCCGGGCTCGATGGTCGCCGATAGAGCCACGTCGCGGGTTCGGGAACCGTTGGCGGCAAGGACCACGTCCTGCGTCGTTCCCGGGCGCACATCGACCATCGTGGCGTCGGCGAGCCGCCCGTCGACGCGCAGGTACACGGACCCGGCATACGAGGATTCGCTTGCGTTGACCATCTCCACGGTCGCTCGTATCGCGCTGGACTCGGACCCGTCGCGTTCGACCGACGCGATCCTGACCGCGACGTTGCGCAGCGCAACGTCGGGCCCGGATGGACTCCCGTCCCCTCTGGAAGCACCTGCGTAGACGCGCACACCCGCGTCCATCCCCTGTGTGGCGGCTTCCGCGAACGAGACAGCTCTCGACAGGTCCAGGCGCGCGTCCGTGGGTCGTAGGGCGTCGAGCGCCTGCCGGACGACTGAGTGTCGGGAAGTGAACGGAACGAGGAAGGACGGTGTCGAACCGGGCGCGACGAGCGCCACTCGCGCGCCGCGCGGCAGACGCGACAAATCGCGCAACAGGGCGCTCCGAGCGGCGTCGAACCGCGACGGGGGCAGGTCGGTCGCCTGCATGCGCGCCGACGTGTCGATGACGTAGACCACGTGGGTTGCCCGGCGATGAGAGGACGGGATTCGCGGACCGGCGAGCGCGAGGATGGCGGCAAGAAGCGCCGCGAGCTGGAGTAGCAGATGGAGGGACGGGCGCGCTCGGCGCGACAAGGTTCGAGCCCGTGTGTCGCGAGGAGTGCCCTGCCACAGCACGAGCGAGGGCACGCGCACGGAAGCCCGGCGCGCCTTCATCATCGAGAGGAGCACGACGAGGGGAACCGACGCCAGCAACCAGAACGCGAGCGGTTGCTCGAATCGCATGTCGAGCCCCGGCTTGCGCCCAGACCTACGCGGACTCGTCCACGGCAGACGGATCGAAGTCCTTCATCTGTCCGCCGGACTCATGCGCCTGGATCTGCTTGATCAGGTATTCGCCCTCGTTCCGGTCGTACTCGGCGACGGCGTTGCCGTGTTCCATCGCTTGGTCGTACTGGCGCAGCTCCATGTGGATCTTGGCGAGGTACTCGTGCATCTCCCGGAACGCGCCATCCCACGCCTTCTCGCTCTTGAGGGCGAGAACCTTGTTCGCGTCGGACATCGCTTCCGCCACGATCTCATCGAGCACCGAGCGCTCGATACTCTCGGCATCCTCGTTGTGCGCGCGGAGCTTGGCGACGGCGTCATCGCAGTGCTTGTAGGCGCGCTCGATGTTAAGCGCGTTCATGTGCCGAATCCGCTCCAGGATCCTTCGCATTCGCGTGCTCCCTCGTTCAGTGGCTTCGGTCGCATCGTATCAGCGGGCCCCATTGCCGCGCAAGCCGTGCGCGTCGCACGTCCGTCGCCACGCGGTTGGCGCGGCTTTGACTTCGAGCACCGCGCACGGCTACCATCACGGCGCACACCAGCCCTTTCAGGAGCGGTCTTCCGCCCATGCAGCTCGGCATCGTCGGCATGCCCTTCGTCGGCAAGACGACGCTCTTCAACGCCCTGACGCGAGCCCACGCCGAAACGGGCTCCTACTCGTCTTCGAGCAAAGACCCCAACCGTGCCGCCGTGCGCGTTGGCGACCCTCGTCTGGATGCGCTCTACACCGCGTTCCAGCCGAAGAAGAAGACGCACACGATGATCGAGTACATCGACATGGCGGGACTGACGCGCGGCTCCATCGAGCAGGGGGGCATGACGCCTCAGTTCTTCGCGTCGCTGCGAACCGTCGGCGCGCTCGTGCATGTCGTCCGGGCGTTCGAGGACGACGCCGTGCCGCACGTCCACGACACGCTCGACCCTCGGCGAGACGCAGATTCGCTGGAGTTCGAGTTCGCCATCGCCGATCTGCAGATCGTGGAGAACCGGCTCGAACGACTCGTCAAGGAAACACGGACGACCAAGAATGCCGCCCTGATCCATGAACAGGCTGTCTTGGAGCAATGCCGTGAGGCGCTCTCCAAAGGCCTGCCGATTCGGAACCTGGCGCTGACGCCAGAGGACTCGAGGCTCATCAAGGGCTTCCGATTCCTGACGCAAAAACCCCTACTCGTCGTCGTCAACGTCGGCGAGTACACCCTCCAGGACGGCGCAGCCCTCGCGAAGGCGACGGAGCCCTTCGATGATGCCGGGATCGCCGCAGCCGCTCTCTGCGCCAAGATCGAGATGGAGCTGAGCCAGTTGTCCGACGACGAGGCGGCAGCCTTCCGCGAAGACCTCGGCATCGTCGAGCCCGCTCTGACGAAGATGGTTCACATGTCGTACCAACTCCTCGGCATGCTGACCTTCTTCACCGCCGGGGAAACGGAGGTCCGCGCGTGGACTCTACCCGCTGGCTCGACGGCGCTGGACGCTGCCGGTTCCATCCACACCGACTTGGCGCGCGGCTTCATCCGAGCCGAGACCGTGCCGTGGCAAGACCTGTCGGCGCACGGTTCGTACCCGAAAGTCCGCGAAGCGGGGCTTCTCCGGTTGGAGGGCAAGGAGTACCGTGTCCAAGACGGCGACGTATTGCTGATCCGATTCAACGTCTAGCAGCCCAGACTATCGGGTAAGGAGGAAGTCGATGCGGCTGGAAGGTAGAGTCGCAATCGTGACGGGAGCGGCGCGCGGCATCGGCAAGGGGATCGCCTTGCGATTCGCCCGCGAGGGTGCCAAGGTCGTCGTGGACGACGTGAACACCGAAGGCGGTCAGCAGGTCGTCGATTCGATCCGCGCCGACGGTGGTTCCGCTGAGTTCGTTCAGGCAGACATCTCGGTAGCTGCCGACCGCGACCGGATGTTCGCCGCAGCCCAGGAAGCGTTCGGCGGACTCGACGTCCTGGTGAACAACGCGATCTGCGCCGTCCACCACATCACGGACAACGACCTCGACCCGGTCGTCGATGTGCTCCTCAAGGGAACCTACGAGTGCTGCATGGCGGCACTGGAACCGATGAAGGCGCGTGGCGGCGGCAGCATCGTCAACATCTCGTCGGTCAACGGGCTGATCGGCTTGCAGGGCATCCATGCTTACAGCGCGGCGAAGGGAGCGATCATCTCGCTGACGCGCTCGTTGGCGGTCGAGCAGGGCCCCGCCGGCATCCGCGTCAACACGATCTGCCCGGGCACGATCCAGACCGAAGTCTGGGGCCCGATCCTCGCGGAGAAGCCGTCCATCTGGCAAGACCTCGTGCGCTTCTACCCGATCGGTCGTCTCGGCACAGTCGAGGACATCGCCAACTGCGCGCTGTTCCTGGCATCGGACGAGTCGTCCTTCGCGACCGGCGCGACCTTCACCATCGACGGCGGGTTGACCGCTGGCTACAAGAACTTCGACATCTAGGCTCCGCAGCGATCAGAGCCCGGTGAGCTCCGCCTGGTTCGTCCCATCGGCGATCCGTCGCACGTAGTCGATCAGCGGCGGCATCATTGCGTCGTAGATCGTCTTGCCCTTCTCCGCCGTCGCGGCGCGCACGCCCTCGTCGTCCGAGTTTCGCTGCTCATCCTCGCGCACGTTCTCCGGGAACATGTGGAGCGCCAGCGAAGTCTCGTACTCCTGAGCGTGCCCGGGAACCGACTTCGTCTCCAGAACACGGTCCGCGACATCCCTCGGCACGAGGTCCCAGTACGACAGGAAGTGGATGTTCCCGCCGAAGTAGCGACGGAACTGGTTGATGCTGCCGTTCATCGGCGCGACGTTGCCGCCGTGCCCGTTCAGGATGACGACGTTCTTGATCCCATGACGGATGAGGCTGTCGCATGCATCCCAGACGACCGATTGGAACGAGCCCGGCTTCATCGTGATGGAGCCGAACCGGAACTCCATGTGGTGCTCCGAAATGCCCGCGCTCAGGGGAACCGTCACGACGACGCTCGGATAGAGCTGTCGCGCGATCTCCCGCGCCACCTCGGTGCATGACTGAATGTCGTGGCACATCACGAGGTGTTCCAGGTGCTGCTCGATGCTCCCGACGGGGACGATGCCCACCTTGACCCGACCTGACTGGATCGCCTCGCGCGCCTCCTTGCGAGTCATCCGCTCCAACATCACCTCGCCTGCGCTCATATCGGACCTCCCTCGTTCGTGTCGCCGTATATCCAACCCGTCAACTGAGCCAAGAGGCGACTGTATTCGACGAAGTCGCCCCACGACACATCCGGCGGAACGCCGTGATCGCAGCCAGGGACGAATCCGCCGTCCTTCAACAGCGGCGGCACGACCCGCATGACCTCGCGGCGCATCGTCTCGCTGCCCACCGCGATGGCGCGCTTGTCGATCCCGCCCGTGTACGCCATCTTGCGCCCGAACGCCTTTCGGAACGCCACGATGTCGTTGCCCGCCGCGACCTCGATGGGCGTGCAGCAGTTGATCCTGACATCGATCCAGATGGGGATCAGTTCGCCGATGAAGCCGTCGGAGTCCATGTAGAACACGGGACACCCGGCTGCGCTCGCCTCAGAGATCCAGCGTTCGTAGGACGGCACGAGGTAGCGCCGAACCATCTCCGGCGAGATCATGCTGTAGCCCTTGTACGCCATGTCCTCCGAGAGACCGATCTGGTCTGGCGCAACGCGCTCGAGAACCGGCGCGAGCGTCGCCGACACGAATTCCGTCCAGTGGCGGATCATCTCGACGACGAAGTCCGGATCGTCCAGCAGCATCGTGCAGAGTCCCTCAAATCCCAGCCATTCGCGGAGCTGCCAGAAGGGCCCGTTGAAGTGGATCGCCAGGTAGCCCTCGCGGTCGCGGAGTGCCTGGCATCGAGCGACCAGATCGTCAGGATGGCGTCCAGGCGTCGTCGGATCGAAGCGCCAGACCATATCGTCCCAGTCGCGGCGCGTCTGCACGGGGAACTTGTGCCATTTCCGCGTCACGAAGTCCTTCGCCGCCCGGATGTACGTGTAGTCGTACCGGTCGGATATCTCGGTGACGGCTCCCATCCAGTCCTGGACGACGTAGTGCCCGTCGCGGTGCTCCAGCACCTTCTCCTCAAACTCCGGCATCATGCGGAACGAAACCCCCAGCCCCGGCATGGGCTTCTGGCGTTCCGGCTGGATGCCGAGCAAGTCGAGGAGCGTCGTGAAGTAGTTGGCGCCCTCCGGCAAGCCCTGCTGCCACCATGTGGCAAGCGTCGATTCGCGCGGACCCCCCGGCGAAAGCGGGACGCGATCAGGCGAACCGAAGAGGATCGTTTCGAGCCAACGTTCGCGCGGTGTCATCCCCTCGCCTTTCTCGGTGTTCGGTCGCTGCCCGCCCAAGTGCGAGACAGCCGTGCGAAGTGTCCCTCACCGCGGATCGTCGAAACGTGCGCTGCCGGTCAGTACCCGTGCTCGTAACTCACGACGTTCAGCAGCGGCTCCCCTGTGGCGAACCGCCGGATGTTCTCAAGGACGATCCTATCTGCGCGGGCATCTGTGCCGTCGGACGTGCCGGACACGTGAGGCGTCACGACCACGTTGGGCATGGACCACAACGGGCTGTCCATCGGAAGCGGCTCCGGGTCGGTCACATCAAGTCCCGCGCCTGCGATCCCGCCGCTGCGCAGCGCGTCGATCAACGCCTCTTGGACGACGGTTCCACCCCTTCCGATGTTGTAGAAGAACGCTGTGGGCTTCATCAGCCCGAACTCGCGAGCGCCGAACAGCTTCTCAGTCGCTGCCGTGAGTGGAACACAGACGGCGAGATGGTCGGACAACGCCAGCAGATCGTCCAGCCGGTCCGGCGTCCAGAGCGCTCGGGCGAAGGACGGCTTCGTTCGCGGGCGCAGCGCGATTCCGTGGACCACCATTCCGAGAGCCCGCGCCTTTCTTCCGAGCTCGGTCCCGATGCTTCCCATCCCGTAGACGCCGAGGGTTCTGCCGTGGAGCTGCAGGATGCCGCCGCCGCGGTCCCACCGGCTCTCAGACTGGTTTCGGATGTACCGAGGGAGCCCTCGTGCGAGTGCCAGCATCATCGCCAGGATGTGCTCGGAGATCGGGATGTCGTAGGCTCCGCTCCCCTTGGTCAGCGTGATGCCGCGCGCCGAGAGCGCGTCCGGGATGTGCTTGTCGACGCCTGCGCTCCGCATGTGCAGCCATTTCAGACGGGGGCACTTGACGAGGATGTCATCACGCGGCGATGCGCCGTAGAGCGCATCGGCAGTGGGCAGTTTCGCGAGCATTTCGTCGCGGTCCGCGAAGGTCTCGAACCGCGCGGACGGAGCCAAGCTGTGAAGTCGCGCACGGTGCTGCTCATAGAACTCCCGGCGCAGGAGGATCGTGACTTCGCTCAACCGTGCCTCCTCATGTCACATGTCGCTCGGGACGGATGGATGCCTCAGCTTGTGACCGCCGTCCACTCGCCGTCGTCCAGGAAATGGTCGTAGAAGACGCCGAAGCGCAGTCCTCGGACGCTCGTCAGCACGCAGTCGCGACGGAAGTGCTCGATGACGCGCTCCAGAATGAGCGCACCAGCGAGGATGACGCCGGCGCGCTTCGGGTCCATCCCAGGGATGGCGGCGCGTTCCGCCGTCGTCATTTGCGAGAACTCGACGATGAGCGCTCCCAGGTGCGCAGCCGTTACCGGGAACGCATGAACGTCCGTCGGCTCCGCCTGTCGATGCACGATGACGTTGGCGAGGTTCGCCACCGTCCCGGCGACGCCGACGAGGACGCCGTCCGGGGTGGGTTCGGGAGCCGCCTCGAACGCCTGCCGAAGACGGGCTCGCACGCTCTCGACTTCCTGCGCAAGCGGTGGATCCGACCGTACCAGCGACTCCGTGAGCCGCACCGCGCCGACATCGAGGCTCGCCATCTGGCGAATCCGCTCGCCACCCACGATGAGCTCGGTGCTGCCGCCGCCGATGTCCGTCACAACGCATGGGGCGTCACGCGGTAGGGCGAGGACCGGATCGCGTCGCACCGCCAGGTACGATAGGCGCGCCTCTTCCTCGCCGGGCAGTACATCGGGTGCGACGCCGAACTCCTCCTCGACGACGCGTAGGAACTCGTCACCATTCGACGCGTCCCTCAGAACGGATGTCCCCGTGATGACAAACTCGCGTACCTCGTGCTCGTCCGCCTGTTCGCGGAAGGCACGAAGGGCTTTCAAAGTCCGGTCCATCGCCTCCGTTACCAAGCGACCCGCGTCGTAGAACCCCTTGCCCAACTGCGTGACATCGGACAGGTCTGCAACGATGGCGTACTCCCGCGCAGCCTCACGGACCTCAGCCACGAGCAGCAGACAGGAGTTCGTGCCGATGTCGATCACGCCGACGCGTCGAAGCCGCGACCAGGGCATGCGGCTGGCTCTGGCGACCAAGCTCTATCCTTCTGTGTGCGAGTCAGGACTCGGCGGCTGTGGCGGACGCGCGGCTTCAATCGGCTTGATGAGGTTAGCCGTCAGCAGCTCGCCATAGCCGAGTTGAATCCGCACGGGGCATCCCAAAGCCTCCGAAAGCGGGCCCGTGCGCTCAATGGCGCTCGACAACTCGAGCTCCGCGTCGTCCGAGGGCGTTGCCGTAATCGTCAGCACGCGGTTCGCGAACTCGCAGTGAACGCTCTGGATGATGCGGAACTGCGTGCGATCCAAGCCCTCTGCGATACGCAGGATTCCCGCCAACTGCTTCACGCGCTCACGATCTGCCTTCGCCAACGCGGCGAACGCGCGATGCTTCTTCTTCGACTCGGCGCGCCGGTGGTACCGCGCGATCTGACCCATCATCGCGATTTCTCGCGGCGTGAAGCCCAGCAACTCGGCATTTTCGATCAGGTACTGCGAATGTCGATGGTGCGACGGCACATTGATGAGCATGCCGATGTCGTGAAGCAGCGCAGCATACTCGAGCAGGTCGCGATCCTCTCGCGTCCACTCGAACCGGTCCGCGAGTTGATCGAACATCATCAGGCACAGCGCCGCGACGTGGCGCGAGTGGGCTTCCTTCCAGTCGCACCGGCGCGCCAGCGCGAGCACGCTGCGCTTGCGGATATCCGGCATCTCCTGCTGGATCCGCAAGCCGCTGCGGTTCTGCTCGATGTAGTCGAACAGCACTCCCTCACGCAAAGCGTACTCGCAAGCGACGACCTCGCGGATGTCAAAGCGATCCAGGAGGCGGCGCAACAGCACCGCGCCGGGAACGATGGTCGCGACACGGGTCCGATCCAAGCCCTTCATCGCGAACCGATCCTTGACGGTCGAGCGCGCGATACGGTCGCAGACAGCGCGTAGCAACTCGGCAGAAACGATCTGCTGGTGGAGTGAACGGCTGGGTCTTGTGTACGCCTCGCCGAGAGCCAGGCGCGCCAGTTCGAGGAACGTGCCGGATGTCCCGACGGCGGTCTCGAACGGATGGGCTTGCGCATGCTCGTCGAGACGCGTCAGAAACGAATCGATGTAGCCGGTGACGTTGGCGAGCTCCGCCTTGGTCATCGGATCCGACAGCGGGAAGTGATCGGAGAGGCGAAGCACACCCAGCTTCAGGCTGTCGCAAGCCAACAGCTCTCGACGCGTGCCCCAGATCACCTCGACGCTGCCGCCGCCGATGTCGACGCCGAAGAACGTCCTTCGGTCGAGGTGGATGCTCTCACGCACGGCAAGGTAGATCAGCCTCGCCTCCTCGACGCCGGAGATGACGCGAACCTCGATGCCCGCCTCTTGCTCGATCAGCCGGATGAACTGCAGCCCATTGGGCGCTTCTCGCAGGGCGCTCGTGGCGACAGCGACGATCGTGTCGATCTGGTGGCTCTCGGCTAGTATCTTCGCTTTGCGCAGCGCTGAGAGCGCATCCGTCATCGCGCGCGGGGTCAGGTTCTCCTTCGAG
The DNA here is from genome assembly GCA_016866785.1 of Candidatus Poribacteria bacterium. NCBI lineage: Bacteria > Candidatus Poribacteria > Candidatus Poribacteria bacterium. Next base: position 5,774 of record VGLH01000068.1, on the reverse strand, counting down.
TCGAGCCCTCTGCCGAGGTGCACCGTTTCCTTCGCGCTGTCGAGGATGCGCAGGCTCAGGTCGTCGTCAACCTCCACGAGAACGGTGTGGATGGAGTTCGTCCCAACGTCGATGGCTGCTAGCCGCATGCCGTCACTTCCTCATCTTCGTGCGTCGATGCTCCGTCCCGCGCCCTATCCATCCGCCAGGTGCCGCCCGTCAGGATCGATACCGGCGCGTAGTCGCGCCTGGAAGGCGTCGGACACGAAATCCTCCCACTGCTGTTGAAACTCAGCGTGGTACTTCGCGCGCTGCTGTTCGTTCTCGTGCGCCAGGTCGGCGAGGGCGCTTCGTTCGTCCACCGGGATCGTGTCCTGGTGCTCGTCGAGGAACCGCAGCATATACTCCTCTCGCACGGCGGCGTCGTGAACCTCGCCGAGGCTGTCTTGCAGCGCCTTCATCGGTCGTAGGACCACCGAGGGCTTCACCGCCAGCGTTTCGCAGAAGAAGTCCGCCACGTAGCGGAACCGCTTGCACGCGATCCTCAGCGCGTGGAGCTGCGTGTCGTCACTGAGGTCCAGATTGCCTCGGTACTTCAGAACCGCTTGCAGGCGTTTCGACAGCGTGCGGCTCGCCGCAACGCGAGTCAGTTCGCGCGCTCCCTTTCGGCGGTCTCGGTTCCCATAGGGATGCGCGTTCGCCAGGAACGCGGCGAACCGCTCCTTGAACTGGGCGAACTCCTCGGCGTCGAAGACTGCGAGCATGTGCGCGACGGCTTCGTCGTGGCGGCGCCTCAGATGTGAGAGGAAGGTCGGCACTCGCGACGAGGACGGCAGTTCCTCCAGAGCCGCGACGAACACGTCCAGGTCGCGCACATCCCCTGTCGCCGCTGCGATTGCGCGCAGGTCCTCGATGAACGGCTCGACGGCGTCGCGTCCGAACACGCCGCGAAATGGCCGCAGGCTGGCGCGCAGTCGCCGCGTCGCGACGCGGAACTGATGCAGGTCCTCCGGGTCCGTACGCGCCCTCGTGCCTTCTTCGTTCTCGCACAAGGCGTCGAAGAAGTGAGACAGGACCTTGAAGCCGGCTGCCTGCATCGTGTCGCCACGACGCAGGTAGTACTTCTGGCCCGCATCGACGGCAAAGCGCATGGGCCTCGGCATCGCGTCGCGCCACATATCCGCCTTCTCGTTGGCTCTCGCAGCGTTATCCCAGGCTCCTGCCGACTTGTTACTGACCGTGATGCGGATCGAACGCCGCGTGCGGTCGACATTGGTGATCTTCGTCGATTGGTCCTGGCTGTAGTCCAGCCCATCGGCAATGCGGACGATGGCAGCCGCCCGCAGGGCGAGCCGTTGTGTTTCGGCGTCCAGATCGCAGAACAGGGGCTCTCGCCGTGGGCGAACCTTGCCACGGTGGAACAGCGCGATCAGAGCGATCACGTGGGTGTCCCGTTCGCTGAACTGGCTCAGACCATGCTGGAGGATGATCTCTTTGCTGCGGATGTGGTGGCGTGGTACGCCGAAGTAGAGCCCCACGTTGTGGAGCATCGCTCCCGTCTGGATCTGTTCGAGAGCGTCGTCGGGGAGTTCGTGGACATCGCGCGTCGACTCGAAGAGGCGAGTCGCCATCTTGCTGACAAATGCCGAGTGCTCGTTGTCGTTGCGGTAGAGCGTGCAGAGATCTTCGACGGACAGCCCCGTACTAGGATCGTCCTCTGGAACCGACTCGCTCATCGGACACCCCCTCTATCCGGTGACGACTCCCGGCGAATGCGGATACCGCTCCGCTTCGCAAGATCCCGAGCCAGTGGCGTGATGATGGCGTCCATTGGCACGACCAGCTCGCTCGCGTTGTCGGGGAGCCTGCCAACGGCCGCCTCGGTCACGAGAGCGCGCTTCCCGGCTGCATCCGGCGACACACGAGGCTGGTTATCGTTCAGATCCGTCCGATCCGCGACTGCGTCGACAAGCCGGTCGCGCGGAGTCCAGACGATCCCGAGCCGCTTCGACAGCGCCAATGCATTCGCGCTGATCCGCTGCAGCGACGCGGGCAGATCGGACGCAAGGGCATGTCCCGGGCTCGCGAGAACCGCCAGGCGGCTCGCCACAGCCTGCCAGACGATCCTGGGAACCGTGTCGTCCAGAATGCCGAAGGTCAGTTTGGCGACATCCGTCAAGGACATCTCGGGAGCGACCAACGCAACGACATCCGCCGGGAGCCCGGACTGGCTTGCCGACACGCGCGCGGCAGCGAGCGCCTCGGACCGGCGCTCCTCCGGCAGTGACGACGAGCACGCAATCGCGCCGACGCTGCATCCATGCTCGACGAGCGCTCGGATCACGTCAATGGCAACGCGGGATGCGTCGGCGCTCAGTGCCACGGCGACGCGTGGTCCATCCGGCTGAGCTGCGCGCGCTCCCAGCCTCTGCAACACCTCGTGAGTGATCCGTGCGATCAGCTCGTCGCGTTCGTGCCCGGTCATCAGGAACCTGCTTCTCAGGTATATCAGTCGAAGACGACGGAGCTATGCATTACTCTATGGAGCAACCTATATCGCAGCGGAAGAGGATCGCGCTATAGAGAATCCAGCAATAACGCCACTCTCTGGGCAACTGTATACATCGACTATGCACCACCAATACACGCGTCCAATGGGTTGAATGCCTCGTCCTCGGCGACGTACCAGCGGGCCCAACGTCGCTTGCCCCGCAACGCCACGGCGCCTTCATCCCGTAGTTCCGATAGTAGACGACCGACCATGGAACGCGATTCGCCAGGCAACACTTGGCATAGCTCCGATATTGCCGCCCCTTCCTGACCCTGGTCGCGTAGATGCTTCAGCAGGAGCGCTTTGTTGGCGTCGCGATCCAACCCTCTCCTACGCGTGTACGTGCCCTTGCCCCCAACGTACGCATACAGGCTTCGCGAGAGGATGTACCGTGTGCCTCTGCCCCTTCCGACGGACTCTACGGCGCCGATGTGCACAAGGTCTGCCAGCCGTCTGCGGAGGCCCTCAGGAACCACCTGCTCCCGATGCAAGAGGTCGAGAATCAGGAAGTCATCGGTCGAGAACGAGCGAAGCTTCTCATCTCCGAGCCTCTCCATGAAACGCACGAAGCCTGGACTGCGTACCACGCCGTTCAGCACCAGCCGCACTTCGTGGTCCGAGGTCCCTGAGTAATCCGGAAGCGCCTTTCCTTGCCGAACCGCACTCTCGAACATCAGATTGACGCCTTGACCCGACCGCTCGATGAGCCCACATCTCGCCAATGCTTCGGCAAGCCGTCGATTGCGCGGATTCTGGCTATGAAGGATGTTCTCCTGCGTGATCCCTGGCGGGAACCCTCCCGGGCTGACCACCTCGAGTCGGTGGGCGTACTGGCGCACGAACACAGAGCCCCCATGCCGGTAGTCGCGATGCGCGACCGCATTCAAGAGTGCTTCACGAACAGAAGCCTCATCAAACGTGAGTAGATCGTAGCGGAACAGCCCATCCTGATAGCTCTGGCGATCGTTACGCAGACTAATCTTGTCCCATAGTCGGTCATGGTACAGGAAAAACGCCTCGCGGAGCTCGACGCGGTCTGCCGCCGGTCCGGACGCCTCCGAGGATCGGTACTCGAAGACGACTTCCGCCTGCGCCAACCACCGCCCTAAAGCAGCATGGGTGCCGAACAGGATCAGCGCCGCATACGTCAGCCTGCCGTCGACGATCAGCTCCGCGTCCGCCAGAGTCTGTTGGTCGCTCCATCCGTGCCGTCGGGAGTCGTTCGACCGCTTCGCCCATCTTGCCCGGAAGTTGGCAATAGCATCGGACGACAGGTCGGAGAGGCTGGCGCCAGGACACCCTTCTGCCGTGAAGTCAGGTCCCACCTGAGCCAGGATAGCATGCAACTCGACGTCAGTGAGTGGAACGACCGAGTCTCCGGCTCGCTTCAGATAGCGTCCGTCGATCTGCCACGCCGTACCGGGCAATCGCGATGGGACATGAACGACAAGGACTCGACCAGCCGCCGTCTCGACCTCTTCGATCCGGACCTTCTGTCTCAGCTTGCCATAGATGGTCGCTTCGGTCTCGCCAGGCTCTGGGAACGCTTGCGTGCCGACGATGCTGCGCCGCCTCCTGCCCGTAACTCCCAGTATAATCTTGCCGCCGCCCTCATTGGCTATAGCCACGCAGTACTTCAATAAATCATCGAGCGCGTACTTCTGCTTCGCCTCCTTGAACTCGAGGTGTTCGTCCTCTGGAGCGTTCAGCCATTCGTGAAGCTGATCGGGAGTGGTCTGCACTGTAGACCGCCCAATGGTAAGCTGTCGGCAGGCTTAACGCGATGGACCGACGATGTCCTGACGCCCAGATCCGCACAACCTATCGCGACCGTCTAGCAGAGAATCAGCTCGATGCCTTCGCCGCCGCGAAGACCTGCCGCGTTGGCATCGTCGGTGTCCAGGTGCATCTGGGCGATGACGTTGGGGTGCACTCGGATACGAACGTTCTCGAACGTGAGCGCCCGCTCGCCGCTGATCCGCACCTGGACGAGCTGCCGATCACGGACGCCGTAGTAGTCCGCCTCCGCGGGGTTCAGGTGGATGTGCCGCGTCGGACAGATCGCCGCCTTCAGGTAGATCGACCCACGAGGACCGACCAGCGTCACGGGGATCGCATCACCGAGGTTCCCGGATTCGCGAATCGGGGCGCGGATGCCAACGTAAACGCAGTCCGTCGGCGCGAGTTCGACCTGCGTGTACTTCCTGAGGGGTCCCAGAATCCGCACGTGCTCGATTGCCCGCATGCGTGGTCCCACGACCGTGACCGTCTCCTTCGCCGCGAACTCTCCCGGCTGGTAGAGAGGCGCGTGAACCGACAGCTCGGAGCCTTCGCCGAAGAGCTGATCCAGGTGCTCCTGCGTGATGTGAGCGTGCCGTGCCGAGATGCCGACCGGGATGGTGCGCTTGCCGGCGGTTGTCGCGCAGGCGCGGACCTCCTCGGCATACGAATGGAACGCGTGACGATCGTCCTCCCCGGCGTCGCTCCCGGTGATCGCGGAGGCATTGTCAGAAGGCGGCTTGAGTTGGCTCAGGACGCGAGCGGCAATAACATCGACGAGCGACCTATCGACCATACTCACTGTCAGCCTGTTCGGGTGGCACGATCCGCCGCAGCGCCCAGATGGGTCCGTGCGGCGCAGGGAATCCTAGCACTCCGCTGACCATCGCTCAAGGCGACTCGCTCTTCCTCCAAGCGGTGGCAGTTGAACGACCATTGCCGAACGCGGCGCCTCTCATGCCTGTTGCCCAAGCCGCCGAACCATCGTAGGATGCCCGAATGTGGCTGAATGCCGCGCACTCGATAGGGAGGACTCGCCATGCATCGGATTCTGTGCGCCACGGGATTTGTGTTTCTGTTCGCCGCGCCGCTCGCCCACGCCATTGATCTGCAGAAGGGGCTCCTGCTCCACTTCGTGTTCGACGAGGCTCCCGGAGGCGTCGTCCGGGACGCAACCGGCAAGGGTCACGATGGCTCACTGTTGCAGGGAGCCAAGATCGCCACGGATACGAAGAAGAACGGCAACGGCTCGCTCCGCATCGAGGCGGGTCAGCAGTCGATGGAGGTCAAGTCGTTCCCCGAGCTGGAGACTTTCCAGGAGAACACCCTCCTGTTCTGGATCAACTTCCCCGTCGCCGCGAGCGGCGGATGGGACCAGATCCTCGCCAAGACAGCGCCCGGCAGCGACCGGTCCCCCGGACTGTGGGTCGAGACGGGCGGACTCGGCATCCACTACCGATACAAC
>VGLH01000067.1 GCA_016866785.1 Candidatus Poribacteria bacterium | reverse complement strand
CGCGATGGAACAATCGCGTCTGGAACCACGGAGCCCGCGAGGAGTATCGCATGTACACGGAACGCTTCCGCGGTCGATGGCTGTCGGGGAATGCCGTCGTCGCGCTCGAGTCGGTCGGGGAATCGGACATCATCGTGTCCGACGGCGACACGGTCTGGGACACGTGCGGCGGGGAACCCCTGGCGCTTCCCGGCGTGACGGTTATCCTCCAGTCGGACGACGCGACGCTGCTGGGAACCGGCACTGAAGTCATCGCCGTCCATGAGGGCGCTGTCGTCGAGAGGCTTGGCGTAGGAGCGCCGGTCGTGGCGCTCGTGGACGACTACCCGCTGATCGTCGTGGCGTCCGACGGTCTGTACGAGTGGGATATGGCGGATGCGCCTCGCCGCGTCGCTGCCGTTGACGCCGAGATCGTCGCCGCATTGAGCGACGGCATAGATGCCGTCTGGATGGCAGCGCGGGATCGCCTGTATTGCTGGACACCGGAAGGACTACAAGAGCACCGGCTTCCGGGCGACCTGGACGCATCGGGAACGCTGGACATCCGGGATATCGCGGCGGATGACGCTGGTTCCGTCTGGGCGGCGACGTCGGCAGGACTGCTGCTGTTCAGCCCTCCTGACGGCTGGAAGCTCATACGCGGGGAGGACGGACTCCCCATCGAGAACCTGACGCACGTCTCGCTGGGAGCCGACGGCGAACTGTGGACGGGGAGCCCAGACGGCGTATCCCTGTGGACAGAGGACTCCTGGGAATACTACGCGGGTCTCCGGTGGCTCGCTGACGATTCCGTGACGGCGCTCTGCCCGCGGGGCTCGTCCGTCTGGGTCGGCACATCGAAGGGCGCGTGCCGCATCGAGCGACGAGAGTTCACGCTCGAAGCCAAAGCGGAGCTGTTCGAGAAACAGGTGGACGCTCGCCACAACCGGCGCGGCTACGTGACCGTCTGCTTCTTCGAGAAGCCGGGCGACCTGACGACCTACCGGCACGAGGCGTCGGACAACGACGGTCTGTGGACGGCGCTCTACGTTGCCGCCGAGTCGTACCGCTACGCCGTGACGCGATCCGACGAGGCTCGCGAGAAGGCGGCGCGTTCCATGGACGCCCTCCTGCGCCTCGAAGAGATCACGCCGATATCGGGGTTCCCGGCTCGGGCGACGATGTTCAAGGACGAGCCGAAAACCGTCCAGTCGGGCGGCGAGTGGCACGATGCGTCAGACGGCGTCAGCATCTGGAAGGCGGACACGAGCTCCGACGAGATCGACGGTCACGTCTACGCCTTCTCCGTCTACCACGACCTGGTCGCGGACGAAGCCGAGAAGCAGCGCATCGTCTCGACGATGTCGCGCATCGCCGGGCACATCCTCGACAACGGCTACTACCTGATCGATATGGACGGCTTGCACACGCGATGGGGCGTGTGGGCCCCAGAGCGCCTCAACGGCGACTGGAAGCCGCAGCAGGGACTCAACTCCCTCGAGATGCTCTGCATCCTCAAGACGGCGTGGCGTCTCACCGACGAGGATCGGTTCATCGCTGCCTACGACGATCTGGTGCGCCGCCATCACTACGCCTTGAACACCATCGACCAGAAGCTGACGGCGGAAGGCTGGGTGAACCACTCGGACGACGAGCTGGCGTTCCTCTCCTACTACCCGCTGCTAAAGTACGAGAACAACCCGCACCTGCGGCGCATCTACCTGATGAGCCTCGAGCGTAGTTGGCAGATCGAGCGACCGGAGCGGTGCCCGCTCTGGAACGCCATCTACGGCGCGTTGTCGGGGAACCCGTGCGACGTCGAGGCGTCCATCCGCACGCTTCAGGAGATACCGACCGACCTCGTCTCGTGGCGCATGCGGAACCGTCACCGCGACGACCTCAAGGCGCGAACCCCTCCGGGCGGCTGGACGGAGCAGATCGACCCGGAAGTGCTCCCGTACTTCGAGCGGTCGGTTCACAAGTGGAACGGGAACCCGTTCCGGCTCGACGGCGGCGACGCGGGCGGCGCGGAGGAGGACGGAACCGTGTTCCTCCTGCCCTACTGGATGAGCCGCTACTACGGGTTCGTGAAGGACTGACGAGCACGGCGAAGCCCCCGCGACGAGCGGGGGCTCCGCACGCTGTTCGTGCGCGTCTAGTTGAAGTTGATGACTCCACCGGTCGTCTTGAACGTCTGCGTCGGCTTCTCCTTGAAGACTGGCAGCGTCAGGACCGGGAAGTGCTGCGGGTAGATCTCGCCGGCGATGCGCCGCCAGAGGTGGTCGCGCATATGCGCCACGATGATCTCGGTCTCCACGGGCGGCTTGTCGGGAACCTGCGACTGGTACGCGCGGACGTAGCGCATGTAGCCCTGGATGTCTCCCGGCTCCTTGGGAGGCACCGTGCCCGACTGCCAGACGACGTCCCCGGACGACGAGACGATCTTCACCCAGACCTTGGAGGTCGCCCACTGCTTGATGAGCGTGAACTTGGTCGTGCCTGAGATGCCCGCTTGGTTGCTCATGTCGAAGACGGGCGTGTCGTCCTCCTCGGTCTTGATGTTCGTGTCGCTGTAGCGACCGATGAGGAGTGCATCCACGTTCAGCGCCTGGGCGACCTTCGCCGCGAGCGACGGGTCTTGGTACACCTCCAGCGCCTTGAACTCCAGACCGGTGATGGCGTCGGTGACCGGCTGCAGATCGCGGCTCTGGTCGAACACGAGCGTCAGGTCGGAACCGTTCTGCTTGAGGGCGATCTGCATCTGGTTGCCGAGGTCGCGAGACGTCAGCATGCCGAACTGGGCGTCGGACCCGATCAGCGGGGCGATTGCCATCGTCTTGATCTGAGTCAGATCGGGCGGAGGGATCGTTTTCCCACCACATCCGATAGCGGCGATGGCGGTGACCAACAGGACGGCGAGTGCGCCGTTTCGGCGCACGGCGCGGGTCATGGAACGGTGCATGTCGCGGAACTCCTTCTGTTCCTGTGTACCGAGGATGAGTCCTTCGCCGCTCAAGGGAAGACGCTCCATCAGCGTCGGGCTGACGACTCGGCGGGCAGATCGCCCAGCGTCCATGTCGCGCAGCGACGAGAGCCGCGGTACGCGCGATACCGCCTACTTCGCGGGTCGAGACCAGTTGCCGTACACGTCGACGTTCTGTCCCTCGACCTTGGGACGCACGCCACGGACGATGATGCCGGGCCGGCCGAGCGCCTGCCCGAAGACTTGCTCGTTGCGCGGATCGCGGAACCCGAGCCGAATCAGCCGTCGCCAGTTCCCGCTGTTGTTCACAGCGGAACCATGGATGGTCCACAGGTGGAAGAGGACGACATCGCCCGCCTTTGCCGGCACGGACACGGCATCGCTGAGCCGGTACCGGTCCGTCGGCAGGTGCGGCGCGGTCTCGGGCCCGGTGATGTGCTCCAGGGGTCCGAACTTGTGACTGCCAGCGAGGAACTTGATGTTGCCGCTCCGCTCGTCGGCGTCGTCGATATGGATCAAGGCGTCGATGTACCGTCCGTCGGTGTGCCCGTAGAACGGCACATCCTGGTGCATCGGGAACGGCGCGCCCACGCTGGGAGCCTTGGCGTGCAGCGTGCAGTGATGGATCTCGACGCATTCGGAGCCCATCAGCGTTCCGACGGAGTCGGCGAGCTCAGGCTTGGTGATCGCGCGGGTCCACGCAGCCGAGTAGTGCTGCAGTTCGTGGATCGCCACCAGCGTCGCCTTCTGATCTTCGTCGTCCGTCAGGTAATCTTTGCGCCACGGGCCCCGCCATGCCGCGCCCCAGTTGGCGAAGGTCTCCATGATGTACATGAGCTCGTCGGTCATCTGCTTGAGCTCTTCGCGGGGGAAAACCTGCTCGAGCCGCAGAAAACCGTTCTCGTGCCAGAAGTCGATCTGCTGTTGCGTAAGCATTTCTCGCGGAACCCTCCCAACCAACACGTCTCACCGGCGCAGGCGATTGGTGACGAGTATAGCGTTGTCACCACGCTCTGACAACAGGGAAATCGGAATGGCGACGCTCAATCCGAAGGAATCGAGTGGTTAGGAGTGCAAAATGGCTTGACAAGGCGTAACACATCGTTAAAATATCTGCATAGAGCGGGTGAGGTGTCTCTAGCCGGTCTGTGATGAACCAGCGGAGACTGTCACTCCCTACGAGTAGAGTACGGGTAAGGGGTTGGGGCGTTCCCGCTCCGCACGACTGTGTTCTCCGCGAGCCATGGATTCGGCTCGCGCAACCAGTGTGGAACCGCCGCGCAGATGCGCGCGGTTCCGCAACGCGCATGCACGTTGACGGGCGTTCGATCAGTGAAGAAACGCCGGACGCCGTGAGTGCATGCGTCTCTTCTCCGGGCCTGTTTTCTTCTTAGCCGTGAATGGGCGACCGCTTATTTGGGCGGTCGCCCTTTTTGGGCTCCTACTCGTCTGGAGCGTTCAGCACGTCGCCCAGCCGCGCGACCATGCGAGCGATGGCTTCCTCGCCGAATGACGGGCTGGCATCGCGCGGATGGGGCCCCAGGATTCCGGTCGGCTCGTCGTTGTCCCGTTCGATGAGGCTGGCGTCGACGCACTCGGGGCGCAGCGCCCAGAGCAGCGATGTCTCCCACCGCGCCGCGTGGTCACCTCGATATCCCTCGTCGGCGATCAGGTCGTATCCGAAGTGGACGTGTACCCGGCAGGAGCCGCCGTCGGCGAGGTACGCGTCGCGCGCGCGCTTCGCCGGTCCGTTCTCCGGGTAGTGTCCGGTGATGCAGACGATCTGCTCGAACCCGAGCGACTCGATCTCGTGGTAAGCCCGCGTGACGAGCTGAGTGAAGAAATCCCACCCTCCGGTGGCGTTCGCCCGCTCCGCGTTTGCGGCGAACTTCGCGTGGCCGATGCCGTAGGCGGCGGCGACATCCTGCCGATGGTCGCGCGTCAACGTGTTGAACCGCTCCGGGTAGAACACCATCTCCAAGATATCCGCGCGGTTGTCGCCCCAGAAGATCGTCGGCATGACGATGCCTCCGTGGGCTTCGGCAAACCGGCAGCACAACGCGTGCGCCTTGAGCCCGTCCAACCCGACCGCGTTTTGCGGTCCATGCCATTCGAGGGTGCCCAGAGGCAGATAGGCGATGGGTCTTGCCTGGCGCGCCTGGCGGATTTCGTGCGGCAGCATTTCCTCGTAGCGGAGTTTCCGCATCGTTATCTCCTCGATGAGTGCGGTGTGAGACGAGCCTAGAACAGGAACTTGTAGGTCGGCACGCCGAGAACGGTTCCCCGAAGCATCCAGAGCGTGCCGATGACGAAGTCGCCCAGAATGAAGCCCAAGAAGAACGGCTGCGCCGTCCGCAGCAACGGCAAGCCGCCGAACCGGAGAATCGACAGCTTCGCCGCCCAGCTTGCGAAGATCGAGCACCAGAATAGGTTGATGCTCCAGTTGCTCGAGACGGCATACCCCGCCGGATGCAGCGGGAACCAGACGAACTTCGCCCGAAGAAACGCCAACGCCAGCGTTGCGCCGCCTCCGAAGAACACAGCCGCCGAGACGCCGACATCGGCGGGAGCCGGGTTCGTCAGCCATCCGGCGAGACGGTCGAACGCCTCGGGAACCTTGCCGAGGTTCGGGATGCCATACCGGAACGAGTAGTGCCCCATCGCCCAGAACGCCGCCATCGGAGCCGTCAGCGCGGCGAGCACGATCGCCCATCCCATGCGTGTCCGGGAGGCGCGCGTCGCGTCCGCCAGTTTTAGGCTCTCCAGGATGTGTGGCATCGGGTGACCCCGATAGGCGCGGTTGAACCCTTGAAAGAGCGACAGCCCAGTCAGGTTCGCAACCGACAAGGCGCGTGTTCCGAACATGCGCACCATCATCAGGTGGGGCCCCGCCAGGTGCAAATCGTGAACCGGCGACCCCAGCTCGGCGCGCATGCGCGTGATGCCGATCGACAGCACGAAATACGCGGCGAAGAAGGCGACGGCGACCCAAGCCGCCATGCCGATACGCACGGAGAACGCCGCCAGCGCGGCGATGCCCGCCGCCGCTCCGACAGCCATCCAGCGACCGGAGCGCGCCGATGTCCGGCGGAACAGGGCAGCGAGATGGCTCCGCGTCGTCCAGAGCGCGAGGGCGCACAGCGCCGCGTAGGAGCCCGCCGTCTGCGGTTCGATGTACGGGAAGTCGGGCAGACTGCGAATGCCCAGCGCCTTGCCCGCGATGAGTTCGAGCTTCCAGAACAGATAGAAGAACCAGCACGAGAACGACAGATCCAGAGGCATGAAGAACGCCAGTCCGACGGCGAAGGGGAACAGCGCCGCCGGTGTCCACCCGATCGCGTTCCACGGCGCGTTCGAGAAGAGCGGCGACAGGTCGTAGAGCCTGCCTCCCAGACTCGGCACGCTGGGGTACAGGAAGTTCAATCCGTTCAGCAGGTTCATGCTGCCCGCGATACCGAATCCCAACCAGGCGAGCCGATCCCGATAGAACGCCGACGATTTCCCGGTCATCGCCAGCGGAAGCTGCACGATGGGATAGCTCAGCTTCTCGCCTTCGACCCATCGCTCCCGGACGAGCAGCGTCAGCAGGAGCATGACGATCAGCAGCACGGCGAGAAACGCCGACCAGACCAGCGCCGACGGCAGCAGCGCCAACAGATGCCGACGCGTGTAGAGGGTCCCGTCGCCGACCGCCATCGCGCGCAGCGACTCGGTATCGGTCACGACGAGCCAATCCGGCACCAGGCGCAAGAACAGAGCTTGCCAGTCGTTCTCCGGCGTCGCCAGGGCGCGCAGACCGTTCGTGAAGGTGCCCAGCACCTGGACGATGTCCAAGCCGGCGATGCTCGTGCCGATGCAGAGCATCAGATAGATCGCCACGAGTTCCGACGCGTTCAGGAAGGGACGGCGGGATCGCGAGAGCCAACTCGACGCGATGCCCAGCAGGGACAGCCCAAAGAGAATGAAGACGACGTTGTGGAAGAGCGAGACCGTGTCGGGATAGGCGGAACCGAAGGTCGCCGCCGCGATCAGCCAGAACGCGTTGACGACGACCGACGCCGTTCCGAGCGCCAGCGCCCGTACGCGCACCGGCTCTGGGATCGCCTCCGGGCGCTTTGACGACAACTCGCGTCTCCCTATCCGGTCCGCCGACACCGGCGCCAGCGTACCCCGCCACACACGAGCGATCAAGCGATATGGGTCACAGGCGGAAAACGGCGTCCAGGGCTTCGGCGACGCCTTCCCGGTCGTTGGACGATGTCGTCCGCGCCGCCACGCGAATGACTTCGGTCGAGGCGTTCCCCATGGCGACTCCGAGCCCGACGGACTGGAGCAGCTCGATGTCGTTGAGATTGTCCCCGACGGCGACGACGTCGGCGAGGGTCACGCCCCAGCGCTTGCAGAGCGCGTCGAGTCCGTTCGTCTTGCTGGCTCCCGCCGGGATCGCTTCGAGGAAGGAGTGGCTGCCGTCGTAAAGCGTGCCCGACGACAGAACCTGCACGCCAGCGAGTCCCTGCAGCCCGCTGAGAGCGCGTCGGGCTCCGTCGTTGGGCTCGATCGCCACGACATGAACCGCGCCGCTGCCGAGGGGTCCCGCGAGATCGTCGTCGAGCCTGCCCACCGTCTGGGCGACCGGAGCGTTCGCCTTCAGATATCGAGCCATCGCCGGGTTGTGTTCACCGGGCTCGTGGGCGAGCGTGCAGTCGCCCTTGGTGTACGAGTAGACCGCCGGGGCGCAGCCGAACTGTCGGAACGCCTGACATACGGAGCGCGCCGTCTCGCCTCCGAGTCGGCACGAGCCAGTGACCCGACCGTTCTCAGCGGTCATCGCGCCGTTGTGAGCGACGAACGCAAGGGGGACCGTCACATCGCGGACGGACGCCCTCGCCATCGGGAGGTTCCGTCCGGTCACGATGACGAGACGGATTCCTCGGTCGTGCAACGCCTGGAGGGACCGAAGCGATCGCACTGTCACGCGCTTGTCGCTTGTGAGCAGTGTTCCGTCGAGGTCGAGTGCAACGACTCGATAGGGATTCATAGAACCGAACCCGGATCGACGTCGACCGTGACGGAGACGCCGCGAGTCTTGCGGCGGGTCGACGGCTGCACGAGCGGCGCGATCAGGTCTCGGATGCGGCTCGAGTCGAGTGCGCAAAGCAAGCAGTGCCAGCGGTACTCGCCGCCGATCCGCGCGATGGGCGCAGGGGCAGGACCCTTGAGGAGGACGTCATCCGTCTCTGCCTCCTTCTGCCGCTCCTTGATCGCTTCTGCGATCACTTCAGCCGCCCTCTTCGCCGCCAACTCGACGCGCTTGCGGTCCTCGCCGCGGAACAACAGCCGCGTGGCATGGAGTTCCGGCGGGTAATGGTGCTCTGCTCGCTTGCGGTACTCCTGCTCCGTGAAGCCGATGAAGTCGTGGTTCGCCGCCGCCGCGATGGCGTAGTGCTCCGGCTGGTAGGTCTGGAAGATCACCTCGCCAGCGCGGGTTCCTCTGCCGGAGCGTCCGGCGACCTGAGTCAAGAGGTTCATCGTCCGCTCGCCAGCGCGGAAGTCGGGCAGGTTCAGCGACGTCTCGGCGAGCAGCACGCCGACCAGCGTGACGCCCGGCACGTCGAGCCCTTTGGCGATCATCTGCGTTCCGATGAGAACGTCGATCTCGTGGCGGTAGAACGCCGCGAGGATGCGCTCGTGCGCGTCTTTGCCGGTCGTCGTGTCGGCGTCCATGCGGGCGATCCGCGCGTTGGGCATCAGAGGGGCGGCTTCGGCTTCGACGCGCTGCGTGCCGAGCCCGAGTTGCCGAATGCGCGAATCGCCGCAGTTCGGAGCCGGGCACACGCGCGGCATCGGCGCGACGCGCCCGCAAGCGTGGCACATCAGGAGGTCGGTCCGCTCGTGGTAGGTGTAGCTGAGATCGCAGTCGGGGCACCGCTCGACATGCCCGCAGGAGCGGCAAAAGACGTAAGTCGAGAAGCCGCGCCGGTTCAGGAACAGCATGACCTGCTCACCTCGCGAGAGGCGGTCGGTCATCGCATCCGCGAGCGGCTTGCTGAAGATGGATCGGTTCCCGGCTCGGAGCTCGGCGCGCATGTCGACGACGTGGATCATCGGCATGTCGGCTTCGCTGACACGCGACGGCATCTCGATGTGTTCGAACTCACCGGTGCGGATGTGGTGCATCGTCTCCTGCGAGGGCGTCGCGGAGCCGAGTACCAACGGAGCGTCGGCGTCGAAAGCGCGTCGCAGCGCGACATCCCGCGCGTGGTACCGAGGCGCGGGGTCTTCCTGTTTGTAGGAACCTTCATGCTCCTCGTCGACGATGACGAGTCCGAGGCGGGGAACCGGTGCGAAGACCGCCGAGCGCGCTCCGACGACAATGGGCGCGTCGCCGCGCCGGATACGTACCCAGGCGTCGTAGCGCTCTCCTGCCGACAAGCGGCTGTGGAGCACCGCCACTCGCGCCCCGAAGCGAGCGGAGAGACGGTCCACCGTCTGAGGCGTCAGCGATATCTCGGGCACCAGGACGATCGAGTCCCGTCCCAGTTCGAGCGCACGCTGCACGGCTCTTAGGTAGACCTCCGTCTTGCCGCTGCCGGTGACGCCCCGAAGGACGAACGCCGTCGGCGAACGCCGATCCAGCGCGTCGATGATCTGCCCGACGGCGTACGCCTGATCCGCGTTCAGCACATGGGGCTCTGCCGCGACGCCGAACGGCGAGGACGAGTCCGGCAACTCGAAGCGGGATTCCTCGATCTCGTCGATGATCGCGAAGCCTTTGCGTTCGAGCGAACGCATGGTCTGGTACGTGACGCCGCGAGCGCGCGTCAGCTCGGAGACCGGCGCTTCGCCGTCGGAACGGACGAGATGCTGGAGCGCTTCGGCTTGCCGAGGAGCGCGAGTCCGAAGGGTGTCCAGGAGCTCAGCCGTTTCGGACGGTGTCTGCGCGAGGCGCGCGACGAGAACGCGCTTGGGCCCGATGCCGGGCTCTAGTTCGTCCTCGAAGGTCACGAGCTGATCCAACCGAAGGCTGTTGAGGGCTGCCAGCGTGCCGGAGCGACCCACGACGGATCGCAGGTGCGTGACGGTTCGCCGGTCGCGGCGCGTCAGCGCATCGAGGATGGCGGCTCTCACCGGAGCCCGTTGCGCCATTCCGGCGATGTCGGCGGCTCTGCCCGCTCCGGTCAGGGAGACGCGCCGTCGCGCCGTGGCACGCATGCCGGCGGGAGTGGCGGCGAGGAGAGCCTCGCCCCAAGAACACAGATAGTAATCGGCGACCCAGCGGCAGAGCCGCAGGATGTCTGCAGGGAACGTTGGGCTGTCGTCCAGCACGTCGGTAATCGGCAGTAGGCGGTTCAGCTCAGGCGGCGTCTCTCGGACGGCGACGACGACGCCCTCCAGCGTACGAGCGCCGAAGCGAGCCAGCACCCGGCTCCCTTCGCTCGGAGCGGGATCCGCAGAGGATGGCACCGAGTAGGTAAACGCCTGATCGACCGGTATCGGGAAGACGACATCGGCGTAGAGCGGACTGGGCATGGTGGCGTGCCGTCTGGCGCAGGGCGCTTCGGGCGCGCCTCAGCGACGTCGAGGAATAACCGGGCAACCGGACGTTGGAGAGGCAGGAGTCGCCCGTAAGCCGGATTCTGTTCTCCGCGCAGCTTACGCGGCACGGAGCGATGACCATTCCTCTAGGGCGGACATCTCTGCCCGCCTCAAGCGACCGTACCCGAGGGATGGCGGGTCTGCCGTAGCTCCCTCCTATTCGGTCTTGCTCCGGACGAGGCTTGCCTAGCCCGCCGTGTCGCCACAGCGGCTGGTGGTCTCTTACACCACCGTTTCACCCTTACCGGAACCGAGGTCCCGGCGGCCTGCTTTCTGTTGCGCTTGCTGTGAGATCGCTCCCCCTGGGAGTTACCCAGCGCCCTGACCCTGTGGAGTCCGGACTTTCCTCATCCGCGGACGCCCGAAAGCGCTCGTGGACGCAGCCATCTGGTCGGCTCCTGCCTCACGGCTATTCTACCACAATGAGGCGGTCGGGTCAGCCGTTCCGACGATCAACCGGCGTGTGCTAGGATCGGTCCGCGCCGAGATCGGCAGATTCACGCCCAGGTTCCCACAAAGGGGTTCCCGATCCCCATGGCATCGCGCTCCGCTACCGTCGAGACAGCGCCGCAGCCTGCGATATCCGGAGTCACGGCGAGGACGTGGGTCTACGGAGCCGTCCTGGTTCCCGTCTCCGTGTACTGGATGCTGCGGATGGAGATGCTGAGCGGCGGATCGACGCGGGGCGGCGGATCCGCGCTGGGCGGCGCGTTCTACCCGACGGCGATGTCGGTGTTCTTCAACGTCGTGTTCCTGCTGCTGGCGCTGGTGGCGGTTTCCCGTCTGCTCCCGAAACGCTTCGCGCTCGACGGCGCGGAGCTTCTGACGCTCTACGCGATGGTTTCAGCGGCGACCGCCGTGTCGGGCGTCGACATGATCCAGGTGCTGGTTCCCATGGCGGCGTATCCGACGTGGTTCGCCTCGCCGGAGAACGACTGGGAGAACACCTTCGCCCGGTTCCTGCCGTCGTGGTGGGTCGTGCGCGATCGGTCCGCACTCGAAGGGTTCTACGTCGGGGGCGACTCGTTCTACCGCGCGGCACACCTCAGGGCTTGGCTGCCGGTCGTGGGCGCGTGGCTCGCGTTCCTGGCGGCGATGCTGCTAGTGTTCGGCGGGCTCGTCGCGCTGTTGCGGAAGCAATGGATCGAGCGCGAACGGCTCTCCTATCCGATCGTGCAGCTTCCGTTGGAACTTGCCGGGAGCGGGTCCGGGCTGCTTGGGAACCGGTTGTTCTGGCTCGGCGTCGGCGTGACGGGCATGCTGACGGTCTACAACACGGTCGCCTACCTCGTGCCGGTCATGCCGCTGCTGGTCTGGAGCGTCAACCTGGGCGAGTTCGTGCGCGAACATCCGTGGCGCGCCATCGGGTTCACGCCCCTACGGCTTTTCCCGTTCGTCATCTCGATGGTGTTTCTCATTCCGCAGGAACTGTCGTTCTCCGGCTGGTTCTTCTATTGGCTCGCGAAAGGGCTGCGCGTGCTGGGAGCGGTCGCCGGCTTCCGAGGGCTCCCGGAGTTCCCGTATGCGCGGCATCAGTCCTTCGGGGCGTATCTGGCGATCTTCGCGTTTGCCATCTGGGCGGGCAGACGGCAGTTCATCGACGTGCTGCGGCGCGGATGGCGAGGATCACCCCGCGAAGAGGACGAGCCGATTTCCGGCAGGGGCGCAATCCTCTGCATGGTGGGTGGATTCGCCTTCCTCGTGGCGTTTTCCGCCCGCGCGGGAATGGCGGCATGGGTCGCCGTGGCTTTCTTCGCTGCGTATTTCATCCTGATGACAGGGATCACGCGCGTCCGGGCGGAGCTTGGAGCGCCGGTTCACGATCTGCACTTCTTGGGCCCTGAACGGATGATCGTCGCCGGAGCGGGGTCGCGTCGGCTGGGAGCTCAGAATCTGGCGCTACTCTCGGTGTTCTACTGGTTCAACCGCGCCTACCGATGCGTGCCGATGCCGATTCAGTTGGAGGGACTCAAACTCGCCCAAGCGGAGAGGATCAGGTCGCGCGGGATGTTCTGGGCAACCATCGCCGGCGGCGTGGTCGGAGGGCTGTCCGTCTGGTGGATGCTGCTCCACGCGTTCTATCGGGAGGGCGGGCTGAGCGGCATCGCGAGCTATGCTGTCGGCGCGTTTGGCAGAGAGCCCTTCGTGCGTCTGGAGGGGTGGCTGGCGTTCCCGTCGGAAACCGACGTGCCGTCGTTGGTCGCCATCGTCATCGGCGCGGTCGTGTCGGCAGGTCTGCTGGTGCTGCGAACGCGCTATGTGTGGTGGCCCCTGCACCCGCTGGGCTACGCGCTGGCGGACGACTACGCGATGAACTGGATCTGGTCGTCAGTGCTGGCGGGGTGGTTCCTGAAGGTCGTCGTGCTGCGGGCGACGGGCATACGGGGCTATCGAAAGGCGCTGCCGCTGTTTCTCGGCTTCATCATGGGCGAGTTCGCTGTGGGGAGCATCGCCAGCCTCGTCGCCATCGCGACGGGACACGCAATGTACGCGTTCAAGAACTGGTAGGGGAGTGCCCGATACGCACGTGCATCTGGAGCCTGCCGACGCCATATCGTAGGGGCGACGCGATGCGTCGCCCGCTGTACGACGAGGGCAACCCGCCGGGTCGCCCCTACCCCAAGATGAATCGTTAGGCTGACCGCGCCCACCGAATCAGGATTTCGGCGACTTCCTTGCGCGTGAACTCCGGCGGCGGAATCTCCCCGGCGGCAAGCATGTCGCGGACGCGCGTGCCCGACAGCGCGAGCCGCTCCTCCGGAGTCGAGGGGCTCGTTTTCGCGGTCGCCATGCCAGCGGTTCTCATGCAGTAGAACGCGTGCTCGAAGAAGAGAGGCGTGATGCCCAGCTCGTCGGGACCGAACTCGTCGAAGATGTGTTGGGCGTCGTAAGTCCCGTAGTAGTTGCCGACTCCGGCGTGGTCCCTGCCGACGATGAAGTGCGTCACGCCGTAGTTCTTCCGAACCAGCGCGTGGAAAATCGCCTCGCGGGGTCCCGCGTAACGCATCGCCGCTGGGAGGGTTCCGAGGATGACCCGATCCTTCGGGAAGTAGCCGTCGATCAGCACACGGTAGCAGTCCATCCGCACATCGGCGGGGATATCCCCCTGCTTCGTCTCGCCGATCAGCGGATGGAGGAAGAGCCCGTCGACGATCTCCAACGCGCACTTGATGATGTACTCGTGCGCCCGATGGATCGGGTTGCGGGTCTGGAAGCCGACGACGCGCTTCCAGCCGCGCTCCGCGAAGAGCTTGCGCGACACGGCGGGAGGGAACTCGGCGTACTCGAATGACTCGCGCGGCACGTAGTCGAGAACCGCGACGCTGCCGCCGACGAGCAGCTCATCTTGGCGGTAGAGCGCGGCGACGCCCGGGTGCGCTTCTTCGGTCGTCCGGTAGACGTGTTGCGCTTCGTGCGTCTTGTCGTACGAGAAGATGTCGGCAGCATCCAACACGGCGACCAGCAGTCCCTGCTCGGAATAGAGGGCAGCCTGCCCCGCCGCCTCGACCGCTTTCGCTTCGTCGCGCGATAGGCTCAACGTGACGGGAAGGCTCCAGGCGTTTCCGTCGGCGAGGTGCATCGTATCGACGACGCTTCGGTAGTCGGGCTCGGACATGAAGCCGGTCAACGGGCTGAACCCGCCGATGGCGATCATCTCCAAGTCGGATGCCTCGCGAGCGTTGACGGTGAGCCTCGGCAGACCTTTCGCCAACTGCGCCACCTCTGCGCGTTCGTCTTGTCGCACGGTGCGGTCGATCAGGGCTCCGCCGTGCGGAGCGATGGATGCGGACACCAGTTTGACCTCTCTGCGTGGATATCGCCGGATGCATGCAGACACGGGCAATAGTAGCACGCGCTGTCAGGGGTCGGTCTGCCGTGGCGGGTCGGTTAACGTCGCGCGTCTGCGGGCGAGCGGGGTCGCGAGAGCCATCGCAGCCAAGTCGGGATGTGGAACGGCGGCAGGACATCCAACGACGCGAACCACGCCAGCGCGGCGGCGGCGAGGGCGAGCGTCAGTTCCAGCCATCGACGCGGCGATGCGCCGGTCGGCGCGATCTCCCTCAGCCGGTCGATGACCGGCGTCAGCACGTGACCATCGGGAGAGGCGAGATACAGCGCGCCATCGCTGGCTTCGGCGACATGCCGGAGCAACGTCGGGTTCAGGCGGGTCGTCACAATCGTGCCGTCCTTGTCGCGCTTGTAGCCGGTGATCGTGCCGCTCTCGCCCCGCAGCGCGATGGGCGAGCCCTCCTCGGTTCCAACGCCGATGACCCAGATGGGCACGCCCGCGCGCCCAACTTGTCGCGCGATCCGAACAGCGCCGGGTTCGTGTTCCTCGCCATCGGTCAGGAGGAGCATGACGCGGTCGCGTTGGCGCTCGCGTCCGAAGGAGCCCAGAGCGCGCGACAGCCCGTCGGCGATGGCGGAGCCCGGTTGAGGGATCATGTCGGTCGCCACGCTGTCGATGAGTCGCACGACGGCGTCGTAGTCGCGCGTGAGAGGGCACTGCACGACGCCCCGTCCGGCGACCGCCGTCATCGACACGCGCTCTCCGTTCAGGTGCTCGACGATGGTGCGCGCCATCGTGCGGGCGAACGCGAGGCGCGACGGTCGGATGTCTTCTGCCGCCATGCTCAGCGAGCTATCGAGCACGATGGCGATGTCGCGGTCGTTCCGCGACGACGCCACGGTGCGCCTAGAACCCGGGCCCGCAGCGGCGACGGCAAGAAGCAGGAGGGCTCCCAGCAGCAGTATGGCGAGCGCGCGTCGGGTTGGGACGGATGCGGCGAGGCTGCCGTCGAACCGCGACAGCGCGTGGCAGTCGCGGATGCGCCGCCGCTCGTTACCGAGCAGCCACGCGGCGATCACGGGCAGCGCCAGCACGGCGAAAAGCAGAACGGGGCGCTCAAACCGCATAGGGAACTCGCGCCAGTTCCGGGAACTCCATCTGCAGGGGCTCGCGCAGCAGCGATCGCACTCGGCTGAGAGCGTCGGTGCAGCACTCCGGGTCCAGACGCTCGATCGCGACGATATCCTGCCGGTTCCGATTCGCGAAGAGCCATTGGGAGGTGACGTTCATCGCGTCGACGTCGTAGAGCGTGTACTCTCGGCGCTTTCGCGGCGTGAGAAACGCTTCGCCGAAGAGGTCCACCAGCGCCGCGTCGCCGATCCGGCGCTCGACGCGCACCTGCCGGTCGAGTTCCCCGGAGCGGACGAAGAAGAGCTCGGCTTCGTCATCGCGCAGCGCGGGACACACGACGACCAGGTGGCTGTTGCGGACCGCGTTCACCTGATAGCGCTTTCGGCTCGCGTAACGAACGAGCGCATCGAGGCGGTTCTGGACTTTGCGGGCGCGCTCGAACTCGAGTCGGAAGCACGCCTCGTCTCGGTCCGCCAAGAGCTCGCGAGCGAGGGCTTCGTGTCCGCCGCCCAGGAAGGCGCAGGCGCGCTCGACGATCTCGCCATACGCTTCATCGCTGATGTGTCCGGCGCAGGGAGCGTCGCACCGACCGATGTGCCAGTCGAGGCAGGGACGCATCGTCGGCGAGGGCGTGATCTGGAGCAGACACGACCTCAGCGGGAAGACCTGGTGGACCAGCGCGAGGGCTTCCTCGGCGGCGACGAACGACGGGAAGGGCCCGAAGTACTCGCAGCCGTCGTTCTCGATCTTGGACGTGACCGTGAGCCTCGGGAACCGCTCCTCGCGCATGACGCGGATGAACGGATGCCCTCGAAGCTGCTTCTGCTTCACGTTGTACGGCGGCTGAAGCTCCTTGATGAGCCGCGACTCCAGGAGCAGCGCCTCCAGCTCCGAGCCGAGCCGCTCGACCTCGACGCGGTTCGTCCGGCGCACGAGCTCATGGATTCGCCTCGGCTTCCTGCTCGACGACGTGTATTGGAGCACACGCCGCCGCAGACGTTTCGCTTTGCCGATGTAGAGCAACTCGGTTCGGTCGTGGAAGAAGTAGACGCCCGGACTGTCGGGCAGGCGGGCAGCCATGTCCTTCGTCAGCATGGACGACTCGATGATTCCTGAGTATGTGCGCGTTGACGCACGCCCAGCTTACCGAACAGCCGCCCTGTGAGCAACGGGGCGAGACACGCCCCGTGCGCCGGTTCGTACCCTTGATTATGGAGGGCTCGTCTGGAACACTTTCGGACAGAAGCCCGCAAGGGGCAGTCTGTGTGCGAACCACACGCGGCTAAGTCGTCAGCTCTCGAACCCGGGGGTCGTCTGTTGGTACCGAAAAGCAGTGATGTGCAGCGATGGCGTGTTCTCGTCAGCGACCCGCTCGGAGAGCGAGGGCTGGAGATCCTGCGCGCACAGCCGGACGTGGAGGTTGACGTCAAGACATCACTGTCTCATGACGAGTTGATGTCGTCGATTCCGAGCTACCACGCGCTCCTGGTTCGCAGTCACACGCGAGCGGACGCCGCGCTGATCCAGGCGGGCACGAACCTCAAGGTCATCGGGCGTGCCGGGGTGGGCACGGACAACATCGACGTCGAGGCTGCGACGCGCAACGGCATCGTCGTCATGAACAGCCCGACCGGCAACACGGTGTCGGCTGCGGAACACACGCTGACGATGATCCTGGCGCTCTCGCGGAACATCGCGTTGGCGAACGCCTCGCTGCGCGAGGGGCGCTGGGAACGCTCCGCCTTCACGGGCGTCGAGGTCTACGGCAAGACGTTGGGCATCCTCGGGCTGGGCAGGATCGGCACCGAAGTGGCGCGACGGGCTCGCGGCTTCGGGATGAAGATACTGGGCGTCGATCCGTATATCTCTCACGGCGCGGCGGAAAAGCTGAGCGTGCAGCTCGTCGGGCTTCCCGATCTGATCAAGAACTCCGACTACATCACCGTCCACATCCCTCTGACGCAGGACACGCATCACCTGTTCGGCGCTGAGGAGTTCGCCGCGATGAAGCGCGGCGTGCGCATCGTCAACTGCGCGCGTGGGGGCATCTTCGACGAAGTGGCATTGCGGGAGTCGATCCAGTCGGGTCATTGCGCTGGCGCGGCTTTGGACGTCTTCGAGAACGAGCCGGAGATCGATCCGGACCTGGTCGGGCTGCCAAACGTCCTGGCGACGCCGCATCTGGGCGCATCGACGGCGGAGGCGCAGGAGAACATCTCCATCGAGATCGCGACGCAGTGCCTGAACGCGTTGCGCGGGAAGCCCGTGCAGAACGCGATCAACCTGCCTTCGGTCGATGCGCGGACGCTCGAGGTCTTGGGCCCCTATCTGCAGCTCGCGGAGAAGATGGGGAGTCTCCAGGCTCAGTTGATCGATGCGACGATCCACGAGGTGATCGTCGAATACACGGGCGGGCTGTTCGACAAGAACGTGACCCCCGTGACCGTCGCCGTCCAGAAGGGCTTGCTCTCACCGGCGCTACCGGAGCTCGTCAACTACGTGAACGCGCCGTTCTACATGCAGCAGCGGGGCATTCGAGTCACGGAGACCCGGAGCAGCAGCCATGACGTCTTCGCCAACCTGTTGACCGTGACCGTGAGAACCGACAAAGGCGACCGCCTCATCAGCGGAACCGTCTTCGGACGCGAGCTGCGACTCGTCATGCTCGACGACTACCATGTGAGCGCCACGCCCGACGGCGGCATGCTGCTCGTCTACAACAACGACCAGCCCGGCGCGATCGGGGTCATCGGGACGCTCCTGGGCAAGCACGGAATCAACATCGCCGACATGAGCGTCGGCAGGGAGGGCCCCGGAGGCAGAGCCGTCATGCTGATCAACGTGGACGGCATCGTGCCCCGTGAGCTGATCCATGAACTTCAATCTCAGAAGCAGATCAACTCCGTCCGCTTCGTCGTGCTGCCGGCTCTGTGACGGCATGGACAGCGGTCGGATGGTTGCGGTATAACGTCAGGACAGCAAACGTTCGCCGACCCCGGAAGGGAAGGGGGTCCGAGCCGTATGGAACCAACGATCGACGCCGGTTCATCTGCTCCGCGCAAACGCCGAGGACCGGTTCAGGCGATTCGTGAAGACCTTCGCGCAGCGCTCGAAAGGGATCCCGCCGCGCGGAACTGGTTCGAGGTCGTGCTATTCTACCCGGGTTGGCACGCGCTGATGATGCACCGTGTCGCCCACTTGCTGTGGAGGAGCCACCTCAAGCTTCCGGCGCGCATGCTCGGCGCGTTCAGCCGCTTCATGACAGGCATCGAAATCCATCCGGCAGTTCCCATCGGCAGAGGGTTCTTCATCGACCACGGGATGGGAGTCGTCATCGGGGAGACTGCCGAGATCGGCGACAACGTGACGCTCTACCACGGCGTCACCCTCGGCGGTCGCAGTCTCGAGAAGACGAAGCGCCATCCGACGGTGGGCAACAACGTGGTCGTCGGCGCGGGCGCGAAGATTCTGGGACCGGTGCTCATCGGAGATGGGGCTCGCATCGGCGCGGGTTCTGTCGTAGTGAAGGACGTGCCGCCCAACTCGGTCGTCGTGGGCGTACCAGGTCGTGTGACGTTCCGCGACGGCGCTCCGGTCCACGACGGGATCGATCTGGAGCACGACAATCTGCCGGACCCAGTCGTGCGAGCTCTACAGTGCATGCTGGACCGCGTTCAGGGGCTGGAAGCCGAGATCCAGCGGCTCGACGGGCGCGTGAAACCCTACGACGCGTTGAACGCGATGGATCCCGACCCTCGTATTTCTGGGAACCCGGAGGATGAGTCGCCTGCCTAACGCCGTGGACATCGCGGATCGTCGGAGCTCGTCCGCCGTGGCGATGGACGGAGACCCGGGCGAGGAAGGCTGTACGTCGAACGCCATTACGGCACGTTCGACGGTGGCGGAGGTCTTGCGCCGTCACCCGCGCTGCGCCATCGTCTTTCGGCATCTCGGTCTGAACTGTTGCGTCTGCGCGAACTCCGACGTCGATACGGTCGGAGCCATCGCCCGTGCGCTCGACTTCCCGTTGTCCGACCTTCTGCGCGACCTGCACACCGCCGCACGGCTCTTCGTATCCAACACGGCATCGACCACACGTGCCGTACCTCGCTCAGAGGAAGGAGCCTAAGTGGGCTCGACACCGCCGCAAACGCCTGAGGAGCGTTGCCTACGCCTGAACGAGCGCCTTCCCGCGGGAGGGCTGTTCACCAGCGAGCAGCGGGAAGTGCATCCCGACTCGAACGTCAGTTGGCGCATCTCGCCGGAACCGTTCTGGCTGGCTTCCAAAGAGTACGAGTGGTTCGAAGCTCTCGGAGCGCATCTGATCGCGTTCTACCGAGCGTGCAACCTGCTCTACTCGCAGTCCGTCCGGGGCATCCAGCCGGAGTGGGTCGCCGAGTACCTCGACCAGGGCAAAGAGGCGGAAGTCATCGGCTACGGGCGCATGAACCGATTCAAGAGCCAACTGCCCTTGGTGATTCGTCCCGATGTCATCCCGACGGAAGATGGCATGGTGATCACCGAGTTGGATTCGGTTCCCGGTGGCATCGGGTTCACCGGAGCGATGTCTCGGCTCTACGCAAAGCTCGGCGACAGCGTTGTCGGCGGCGCGGAAGGCATGGTGCGGGGCTTCGCCGAGATGATCCGGGCGTTCGCTGGCGCGACGCATCCGAACACGGCGATCGTCGTGTCCGACGAAGCCGGCGACTATCGCGAGGAGATGCTCTGGCTCGCCGAGGAGCTTCGGCGTTCGTGCCTGCCCTGCGCGACGATCCATCCGAGGGACATCCGGTTCGACGATGAGGAGGGGCTGTTCGTCGTCGTCGATGGCGAGCGGCGGAAGTTCGATGTCGTCTACCGCTTCTTCGAGCTCTTCGACCTGAAGAACATCCCGAAGAGCGAGCTCATGCTCTACGCCGCCAAGAAGCGCCAGGTCCTGATGACACCGCCTCCGAAGGCGTATCTCGAAGAGAAGATGGTCTTCGCCCTGCTGCACCATCCCGCGCTGGGTCCGTTCTGGGCGCAGAACCTGCCGAAGGATGCGCTCCGAGTCCTGAACGCGGCGGTTCCCCAGACATGGGTCATGGATGCGCGCCCGCTGCCGCCCCATGCGACGATCCACGGGCTGACGCACCGAAACGCAGCGGTGCAGGACTTCATGCAGTTCGCCGACGCTTCCCAGCAGGAGCGTGAGCTCGTCGTGAAGCCGTCGGGCTACTCGCCGCTGGCTTGGGGGAGCCGAGGCGTGGTCGTGGGTCACGATGTCTCGTCGGAGACCTGGGCGGAGAGCTTGCGCCAAGCGCTCGACGCGTTCCCGACCTCGCCCCACGTGATGCAGGCGTTCCACAAGGGCAGGCGGGCTGATGTCTCCTACTACGACTTCGACCGACGCGCCGTGATGCGGATGAGCGGCAGAGCCCGGCTGACGCCCTACTACTTCGTCGCCAACGACAAGGCGAAGCTGGGAGGCATCCTCGCGACGGTGTGCCCCGCCGACAAGAAGGTTCTGCACGGGATGGTCGATTCGGTGATGGTTCCGTGCGCGGTGAGTGGACCCGCCCGCGATGTCAACTAGGACGCGGCATCCGGGTTGACCGGCGGGAACGCCACATGCGCCGGAGATGGCTCGTGTCGAGGCGGGATCGCGGCATACGCGCAGGCGAGGAGAACGACCACGCCCCCGCACAGCGCTCGGGCGCTGAACGCCTCGCCGAACGCGGTAACCCCGACGATGACGTTCCCGACAGGCGTCAACAGCCCCAGCAGCGAGCCCTCGGTTCCGCCGACGTGCTTGTACGAATAGGTCATCAGCAGTTGCCCGATGGTGGCGACCGCGCCGATGCTCACCAGCACGACCCATCCGGCGACCGGGAAACGGAAAGGGCGCTGTGCCGTCCAGTACCCGACCATCGCCAACCCGAAGACTGACTGAGACAGGAAGATCGTCCACGACGACTCGGTGTCGCGGAGCCGCTTGATCGCCAAGACGGCGATCCCCGCCAGAAAGCCTCCCGCCAGCGCGATCAGATCGTGGTGTGTCACGGAGCCGATGCCCTCGCTCGGCACGACGAGCAGGTACAGCCCGGCGAAAGCGGCGATGACGGCGATCCATAAGCCCGGTCGGACGCGCTCTCGCAGCAGGAACGGCGCGAGGATCGCCGCCCAGATGGGGTAGGTGTAGTTGAGGATGGTTCCCTTTGCCAGTCCGGCGGCGATGATGCCGTAGAAGTAGAGCAGAACCGCCGCCCCGCCGACGGAGCCACGCAGAGCCAGCCAGCGCCAGTTGGTGATTTGTATGGGCGTCGGTGACAGCCGCCAGTAGACGGCGACGACCGCGATGCCGACGGCGAACCGAAAGAACGCCGAGTCGAAGAACGTGACGCCGTCGATCTCCTTGGCGAGCCGCACGAGGAAGCTCATCGCCGAGAACACGAAGGACGAGAGCGCCATGACGACGAATCCGCGTGCGCGGAGAGAGGAGTGCGCGATCTTCGGTCCCAATCCGGTGGCGCCCGCTCCAGTCGGAGCGGTTGCTTGGGCGTGTGACTCGGCAACGGCTGCGTCCGTTCGGAAGCAAGTGCTACAATCGTAGCACGAACGTGTGGCGGAGGCGCTCCGGTCTCGGTTGGCTGAAAGGCTCCCATGCGAACGCTGGTGACCGGAGCCACAGGTCACGTCGGCGCCAACGTGGTCCGGCGGCTCGCCGTGTCGGGTCGTCGAATCCGCATCCTCGCTCGACCGACGAGTCCCTTGGACATCGTATCCCGCTACGTCTCGGACGTGGCGATGGGCGATCTGCTCGACCGCAGTTCGCTGGTGGCGGCGATGCGCGGCTGCGATGTGGTCTACCACGCCGCCGCGGTCTACTCTCTGTGGCGTCCAGATGCGTCCGATATCTTCCGCCCTACGGTCGAGGGGAGCCGCAACGTTCTGGAGGCGGCTGCCGAAGCGGGAGTGCGGCGCGTCGTCTACGTCAGCAGCATCGTGACGCTCGCCGCCAGAGCGAACGGACGCCTCGATGAGTCCGGCGCACCGGCGAAACCCCGAACGCCCTATCTGCGCGCCAAGGTCGAGGCGGAACAGTACGCGCGGGAGTTCGCGGAGAG